>JBHJOU010000243.1:0-12022 GCA_050329355.1 Rivularia sp. (in: cyanobacteria) | reverse complement strand
GGATTAACTTTCCAATTACCTTGATCAATATCATCTGGAGTAATGTTGGTAGCTGAAGGAATCGGATGTTCTCCTACGGAATTTACCCAAAATATCGGATGAAAAATTTGCATCGCGGTATGAGTATCCATTGTGGGGATAATTGTGGTAATTTCACTCAAATTATGATAGATAAATTCACACAAACGCACGTTATCTTCAACAGCACCTTTCCCCGACTTGCCACCGACAAATAATTCAAATTCGGGTATACAAAAGGTGTTTTGAACATCGATTAATAGAAGACAAATACGGCTTTTATCTTGTGATGCTGGCTTGATATTGTGTTGTTTTGCCCATGTTTGTGCCTCGGTAGCAATTTGTTGGTAAGGTACCCGCCAGATTTCGCCGACTTTTGCAGGGTTGAAATGTGGGGGGATGGGGAGTTGAGGATTCATTTTAATTATTTTATACGGTTGATATAAGATTGATAATATGTTTTTTAACTTAGGATGGCTCAGGTGAGCTTGATATGGGAATGATATAAGAATATTTTTTTAACGCAGAGGAGCGCAAAGGAAAGCGCAGAGTGACGCAGAGTATTCATTTATAAAGATATTGTTTTAAGGTTGATTAATGAAGAGTTAATTGTCAATAATTCCTTATTAAGGACTGTAGTTAAAAGAGCGGGGACTTGCAGTACTAGGTGGTTGATGTATAGTTTATAGTTATCTAATTGCCCAATAAACTAGGTTCATAAAGCAGCTTTATGCTAATTATTAGCTTTTTACCAAGAAATTTAACATCAAATCATGCTTAATTATGGCAATCTAAAAAACAGAATGTTTGAAAATTTGATATCTTCGCTACAGAATTTTACTTAAACAGGTTATGCAAACCCTGCCAACACCAACAACTACTAATATCGCGTCTACTGCACCCGTTTTTGAAACGACCATTCAGCGGCGCAAAACCCGTCCTGTAAGAATCGGAGATGTCACTATCGGGGGAGGGTATCCCGTGGTGGTACAGTCGATGATTAATGAGGATACTTTGGATATTGCCGGTTCCGTGGCTGGTATTCGTCGCTTGCATGAAATCGGCTGCGAAATTGTCCGAGTTACCGTACCGAGTATGGCTCATGCTAAAGCTTTATCTGAAATTAAACAAAAGTTAAAGCAAACTTACCAAGATGTACCAATTGTTGCCGATGTACATCACAACGGCATGAAAATTGCTTTGGAAGTTGCCAAGCATATTGAAAAGGTACGGATTAATCCGGGGTTGTACGTATTTGAAAAACCCGATCTGAATAGAACCGAATATACAACCACTGAATTTGACGAAATTGGCGAGAAAATTGCCGAAACTCTCAAACCTTTGGTGATTTCGCTCCGTGATCAAGGAAAAGCGATGCGAATCGGGGTTAATCACGGTTCCCTAGCCGAAAGAATGCTATTTACTTATGGAGATACTCCGGAAGGGATGGTAGAATCGGCGCTGGAATTTATTCGCATTTGTGAATCTTTGGATTTTCACAATATCGTAATTTCACTGAAAGCTTCGCGAGTGCCGGTAATGTTGGCTGCATATCGGTTAATGGCACAACGGATGGATGCTGAGGGTATGAATTATCCCTTGCATTTGGGGGTTACGGAAGCCGGAGATGGAGAATACGGACGAATTAAGTCTACTGCTGGCATAGCTACCTTGCTCGCTGACGGCATTGGCGATACAATTCGCGTATCTTTGACTGAAGCACCAGAAAAAGAAATTCCCGTTTGCTATAGTATTTTGCAAGCTTTGGGATTGCGGAAAACCATGGTGGAATACGTCGCTTGTCCTTCCTGCGGTCGCACTTTGTTTAATTTAGAAGAAGTGTTACACAAAGTCCGTGAAGCAACTAATCATCTCACGGGATTGGATATTGCAGTTATGGGTTGCATTGTCAATGGTCCCGGAGAAATGGCTGATGCGGATTATGGTTATGTTGGCAAGACTCCGGGTTATATATCACTTTACAGAGGGAGAGAAGAAATTAAGAAGGTTCCTCAAGATAAAGGTGTAGAAGAGTTGATAAACTTGATCAAAGGCGATGGACGTTGGGTAGAACCATCTTAAAAAGCAAAAACTTCGCCAAAATAACCTTGCTAGTTTTGCGCGATTGTGCAAAGCTAGCCGGATTAACTGAAAAATTTATCGAAATAACAAATTATGCTCGGTCTGTACAGTAGTAGGCTGTGTTAGATTGAGCATACTGACTATGTAAATTCGGTCTGGCACAGCTGTAATATGGTGATTACTAGAAGTGGACTTGTTTTAGGTGCTACAGCCGTGACGCTTTCAACGATTGCTGTGGCGGGTTTGGGCATCCATTCACAAGGACAAGCCTTATTTAAAGAAAGCCCCAAAGAGATAGTAGATGAAGTATGGCAAATTATTTACCGCCAATACGTAGATGGTACATTTAATCAGGTAGATTGGCAGGCTGTTCGTCGTGAGTACTTGGATAAGTCCTACACGGACAAAGAGCAAGCCTACAAATCGATCCGGGAAATGCTTAAAAAGCTAGATGACCCCTATACCCGGTTCATGGACCCCAAAGAATTCCAGAATATGCAGGTGGATACTTCTGGAGAATTGACTGGTGTCGGTATTACCATTGGTCTTGATGAAGAAACTAAGAAGTTGACTGTCATTGCACCATTGGAAGATACCCCAGCATTTAAAGCTGGTATTTTGGCAAAAGACATTATTACCAAAATTGATGGTAAAAGCACCAAGGGGATGGATACTAACGAAGCCGTAACTTTAATTCGAGGTCAACCCGGAAGTAAAGTTCGGTTAAGCATTTCTCGGAATGGGAAAGAAACGGACTATTTAATTACGCGAGCGAAAATCGAAATTCATCCGGTCGAATATTCCCAAAAACAAACTCCTGCGGGCAATATTGGCTATATTCGTCTCAAGCAGTTTAGCGCTAATGCTTCAAAAGAAATGCGCGAAGCTATTAGAACTTTAGAGAAGAAGAACGTTGATGGATACGTTTTAGATTTGCGTAATAATCCAGGTGGTCTGTTATTCTCTAGTATCGAAATTGCCAGAATGTGGCTCAAGGATGGTACGATTGTTTCCACAATTGACCGCAAGGGGTTAGTTGAGAAAGAAACAGCAAACGGACGCTCCCTTACCGACAAACCACTAGTAGTTTTGGTGGATCAAGGAAGTGCTAGCGCTAGTGAAATTCTTTCCGGTGCGTTGCAGGATAACAAACGTGCTGTTTTGGTAGGTAGTAAAACTTTTGGCAAAGGTTTAGTGCAGTCAGTTCGTCCCCTTGATGATGGTTCCGGAGTTGCAGTCACGATTGCTAAATATCAAACTCCTAGCGGTACAGATATTAATAAAGCCGGGATTAAACCAGATGTGAAGGTCGATTTGAGTGACGAACAGCGACAGAATTTGTGGCTCAAGGAGCGCGATAAACTAGCCACCTTACAAGATCCTCAATTTGCTAAAGCCGTGGAAGAGTTAAGGAAAACAATTGCTGCTCAAGGCAATACCAGAGCAGGGAAAAATTAGTTAGGAATTAGGAGTTAGGAGTTAAGAGTTAAAAGTGTCAATACTCGGTTCCTAATTAAGAACTGTACATTACAAGTTTTGATTTCTCGCTCCTAACTTTTTACATCGGTTGACATTTTCCCGTCCTAATTAATCCTATACGGCGGGTTATGGCTTCTTCTTGGGAACTAAAAGGACCCCACTTCTGTGTAATCTCTGTATCGTCTCCGGATGCTGTTTCACTGGAGACGATTTTGCAATTTCCGGTTGGTTGCTTGACAATATACCAAAATTGTGGTTTATCCATAAATTAAATAATTAAATAAAAATAATTAAATAAAAATAATTAAATAAAAATAATTAAATAAACGAACCATTAAGAAGTCGGGTTTTTACCTAACATATCATTAACACAAGAGAAATCTCATAAAAACCCGACTTCTCACCCACACAATTCACTTTATTTTAAGGCTTTGTAGTTGCTGGTTCCTGTAGTAGAATAGGGAGTTCGCCTTTACCGGAACCAACAACAATAATTTTCGAGTTGGGAGATTGAGCAAGTTTTTCGGTTGCTTCGATTGTCCGCAACTGTAATATTTGAGTAGTTAGTCCATCAGATATAATTTTCTGAGAATCAGCAATACCTTTGGCTTCAATTCGTTTACCTTCAGCTTCTTGACGTTGTTTTTCTAAAACGAACTTCATTTGCTGGTTTTCTTGTTCAGCTTTGAGCTTTGCTTGAATTGCTGTTTGAATTGTATCCGGCATTTGAACATTTCGTAACAAAGCTTTTTCGACAACGAAACCCAGGGGTAATAATTCTTGAGTAAGTTGTTCGTTTATTTTATTAGCAACTTCTTGACGTTTATTGGAATAAATATCGTTCGCGGGATATTGAGCAATGATAGAACGGATAGTAGAGCGAAATCGAGAAATTATTAATTGAGTTTCACTGGTTCCAATTGTTTTATAGACTGTTGCGACTTTTTGCGGGTCAATTTTGTATTGTAAACTGACATCAATACTCAAGTTTAAACCTTCTTGAGAACTTGCATCTACATTTTCTTTAATATCTTTTAAGCGAGTAGAAAAATTCAACACTTTAGTAAAAGGGTTGACTAAATTTATTCCGGGATTAAAAGTATTATCCGAAACCCTACCGAATAAATTTGCAACTCCAATATTGCCTGGAGGAACAATTACTAAAGCTCTAGAAATACAAACATATAATGCAATTAGACCAATCAATGCAGCTATTGCACGTACCGCTAAACGATTTCTTTGGTTAGATACTTTACCAGAATTTAAATAAACAAGAGTTGCAATTAAACTAGTTAACAGAGAAAAAATAAAGCCCATAATATTGTGGGAAATAATTCATAAACTACTATATATATATCTACTCCTGTTTATATTTTTATGAATTTCAGTTTAGGTTTTAATTAGTCTTTAAAAAAGAATTATAAATTAATAAATTGCTTCAGAAATAAATTCATATTCACCTACAGTCAACGAATATATTACAATTCAAAATCAACTAAATTTTTCTTTAATATTCTTTAATAATTTTAAATTCCTCCTATCTATTTACTTGTTTCTTCTCTTTAATTCAAAAATCAAAAGTTGCAAAAGTGGGGAGACTAGGACAATTATGTTGCGTTTCGCAACAATACACCCTAAAATTTATCAAAAAGTGTAAACAAGTATTATGACAAGTAATTAAAGTTCTGATAAACCGCTCTAAATTACTCTTGACAAAAGTCATAGTCAATGGTTCAAGGAAATAATCAGGATTTAACCTTTGATTTATTTGATTTATTTTCCCAATCTGAAAGCGAGCGTATTTTCTTGTAAACTTTTTCTAAAGTTAGGTAATAAATAGAACATTTTTATCTAAAATTTAGCTTTTCGCATTTCGCAAACAAATTTAGTTTTAGCAAGTAGAAGCCTCAGACAAAACGTTATTCGGGAGAATACCCATGAAAAAACTACTGTATAAACATCGACTAACTGCATTTTTGAGTGCAATATTATTAAGTGCGAGCATCGCTCCCGCTAAAGCGAAGGAAGCCGAGCTATATCCCTTTGATCCTGTTCCGCAAAAACTAGCGCAATACGCTCGTGAAACTGCTACAACTCACTTGAATCAGGGTTTGCAGTTGATTCAGATGGGAAGAGTCGAAGATGCGATCGCAGCTTTTAATCAAGCAATTCAACTAGAACCATCTTTAGCACCTGCACATTACAATTTAGGATTAGCGTTGCGACAAACAGGAAAATTACAACCAGCAGCTGATGCTTTTTATCGAGCAACCCAAGTTGATCCTAAGTTTGCTTTAGCTTATGCAAATTTAGGTGGTTCGTTGTTGGAAGGAAATAATTTCCCTCAAGCTGAAAGTTATTTACAGCGAGCCTTGGAAATTGATTCTAGATTAGGAGTTGCTCATTACAATTTAGGTTTATTGTACCAGCAGAAAGAAGATTGTAACAAAGCAGTAAATTCATTCAGAAAGGCAATGAAATATAGTGAAAAAGCACCAGAACCAGCTTATCAAATTGGATTATGTTATCTACAAGAACGCAAATTAAAACCAGCAATAAGGGCTTTTAATGAAGCGGTAAAAATCAATCCCAAATATCCCGAAGCACATTACAATATTGGCTCAATTTTATATACTCAAGGGAAACACGAACAAGCTTTAGAAGCATTTAGAAAAGCTGCTGACGCTAACCCCAATTATCCTAGTGCTTATTACGGTGCAGGATTGGCATTTATACAGTTAAAACAATATCCAGATGCTATGCGTGTATTACAATTTGCCAGAGATTTATTTTTAGCACAAAATAATCCTCAGTGGGCAAATAATGCTGAACAATTAATGCAGCAAGCACAGAATTTAACTTATCAAATACCTCGATAAAAAGTCGTCAATACTGCTGCTAATTGCTCTAACTCACGTCACAATAAAAGAATTGCTTAAACAATGGCTGGTGTGGTTTGTAGTTCACTTGTAAATTAATGTTTATGTTCGTGAAAAAACGTCCCAGAAGCCAATTTCTATTGTGGAATCGTTGGTTAGATAGGCATAGGATAGTCAGTAACATGGAGACTTTTTGTGACATAATTGTCATCGCTCTATGTTTTTGTTTGTTTGCTGTGATGATAATTAAGTTATGGGGAATATTTAACGATATTTTGTATTCCTTTAATTATCAGCAAATAACTGCACAAATGCTATTTATTTTAATTTTAGTCGAGTTATTTCGACTATTAATGGTGTATTTACAAGAACATAGCATTGCGGTTGGAGTTGCTGTAGAAGTCACAATTGTATCTTTACTCCGAGAAGTAATTGTTCATGGTGTTTTAGAAATTTCAGGGATTCAAGTCGCGTCTATTTGTGGTTTATTAATAATTTTAGGTGTACTACTACTGATTTGTGCTAAAACTCCGCACATGGACTGTATGAGCGCAAATACAAAATATTGTCCTTTTATTTACGGTGAAGAAAACCAACAATCTTCTGGAGAATGTACCCAAGGAAAAACTTCATCAAATCGCGATCGCGATACTAGGCAAGTTAAGACTTAGCCTTGATCAATATTTTAATTCTATGAAAACCCGCAACAAACGGGTTTCTTTTATTTTTTTGGGGAATGGGGAATAGGGAGTAGGGAATAGGGAATGGGGAATAGGGAATGGGGAATAAACAATGTTATGTATGCTGACTTTTTTATGTCCTGCGGACACCCTACGCTAACAAAAATTAAATATCAGTTCAATATATTTCTTAAGAGGTATATTGAATCTACAGAAAGTATGTATTCAATCCTACCCTTTTTGATAGATGAATATCTTTTAATCAGTTGCTAAAAATTAATTAAGTAATTAATGAATTGGAGGGTAGATTTATGACCGCAACTAACACAAGCACTCAACCGATTAGTAATCTTGAGTACGATTTTATTAGCGTATTACACAATAAAGCTGAAGCAATCAAAGCTTATGATACTTACATTAAAGACGCACGAGAAGCAAATTCTCAGCCTTGTGTAGAATTGTTTGAAAAGTTACGTCAAACAGAGATGCAACAAGCCCAAGAAGTTCGTGGTCATCTTCAGCAAGTAATGCAGAATGGTAAAATGTAGTTCTTTAAGATAAAATACAGCATTATATTACAAAGCTTTTGTGGGATGGGCATCCCTGCCCTTGCAAATGTGCCTCATAAAGGTGAAATATGCTGTATATCCCTATTCGTAATATTTGCTTATTAGCTATTACGAATAGTAATTATTCCGATTCATCTAAATTAACGGATTGAGTGATGAATGGTATTACTAAAATTTGATCGACACGATTACCATCCATTTTGATGATTTCAAAACGCATTCCTCTCCATTCAAAGTTATCTGTAGGAATGGGAATACGACCTAAATTAGTCATTGCTAAACCTCCTAATGTCTGATAACTACCGCGAGACTCCGATGAGATTTCTTCCATATCAAAAAGTTCAAAAAACTCATCCATAGTTAACATTCCATCTAATAACCAAGAACCATCTTCTCTTTGTACTGCTTGCGGTTCATCATCATCTTCATCGGAAGGAAGATCGCCGACAATTTCAATTAATACATCATTGAGAGTTAACAATCCTTGAATGACTCCATAGTCATCTACGATCAAAGCCACATGATTGATAGTTTGCTTGAATAACTCTAAAACTTTTAATCCACGGGTGCTTTCTGCGATAAATATCGGCTCTCGTAATCCAACAGTTAAATCGATGGGTTCACCGCAGAAACTGCGAGACAATAAGCTAGTTACTGGAATAATTCCCAGTACATTATCCAAGTTTTCCTGACATACAGGATACCGTGAATAACCATTTTCAATAATTTTCTCACGGTTTTCTGTAGCACTATCTTCTAAGTTTAACCAGACGATTTCTGGACGCGGTGTCATGAACGAACTAACCGGGCGATCGCCCAAACGAAAAACTCGCTCAACCATGTCCTGTTCTACTTCTTCAAAGGTTCCTTCTTCGGTACCTTGTTCGATTAATATTTTAATTTCTTCCTCTGTAATTTGCGGTCCGGTAGAAGGTCTGATGCCCAATAATCGCACTATTGCATCTGTAAAAGTAGTTAAAATAAAAACAATCGGAGATGCAATTTTAATTAAGCCTTTCATCGGTAAAGCGATAATAGAAGCAATAATTTCCGGGTTATTTAATGCCACACGCTTCGGTACGAGTTCACCCAAAATTATTGCTAAAAAAGTAATTATTAATACTGATAATCCACGAGCAAACTGAATTTGATATAAAGGAATAAAATCTAATATTGGATATATTCTTTCGGTAATAACTTCTTCCCCATAAGCACCAAATATAATGGTAACGAAAGTTATTCCCACTTGAACGGTACCCAGGAATTGAGTAGGAGAAGAAGCTAACTCAAAAGCGGTTTTGGCTCTGGTGTTTCCTTGATTAGCAAGCTGTTGCAAGCGGACTTTACGAGCAGAGACTATCGCCAATTCTGACATGACGAATATGGCGTTAGCAAAAATCAGTAGAAAAATTATCAGTAATTCGATGTTGGGGGACATTCTTAAAATTGCCGTTGAAAAAGCGGCTAACTATGACTCGTTTTGATTTTTAAGTATCTAGCATCCAAGGGGTAAAAATAAAAGACTCTAAATACATAAATTTTCTTGCGATTAAGGAATTTATGCCCGAACACAGAACACACTCTACGTATAAGTTACCCGTTGGGTCAGTCGTAATTTTACTAGGGAAAAACACTTTTAAAACAACATTTTCCATTGACGGTTCTAAAATAGTTAGAGTAGATATTCGTCAAAAAGACTTCTTAACCTGTATTTTAGAAAAAGGTCAATTTGCGGAAAAATATCTGGATTGCTCCAGCAAAAAGGTCTGTTATGTTTATTTTTAACCTTTATTCAGGGTTTTATTTCCTGAGTGTAAATTTTTATTAATCGCGTGATTCGCGTCAGTTCGTGCCGCGCTCAACATCCGTAAGGATGCAGCAAATTGTTTTCAAGAGCTACTTCATTTGTAAACGTTATGGCTTTTTCTTCCATTGTGCGTGGTTTGGGACGTTCCCCTCTCACTACCGAACTTCTTGTTAAGTTAAAAACACAAAAACAATTACGATTAAATGGGATTCCACGCTTACCAAAGGGCTTGGTGGCTTCAGCTTTGGCGAATAGTTCCCAGAATCACTTGTTTGTGGTATGCGCCACTTTGGAAGAAGCCGGACGCTGGACTACGCAGTTAGAAGCAATGGGATGGAAGACGGTACATTTTTATCCCACTTCTGAAGCATCCCCCTACGAACCATTTGATCCGGAAACCGAAATGACTTGGGGTCAAATGCAGGTTCTCGCTGATTTAATGCAATTTGCTCCCCAATCGGATGATTCCTCTGCTTCAATAGCCGTCATCGCCACTCACGCAGCCTTACAGCCTCATCTGCCACCCCCGGAAGCATTCAAACCCTTTTGCTTGAATATCGCCAAGGGAATGGAATTTAACCTGGGTAAGTTTGCCGAAAAAATGGCAACTTTGGGATACGAACGAGTTCCTTTGGTAGAAATGGAAGGAACTTGGAGTCGGCGCGGTGATATTGTGGATGTGTTTCCGGTATCTTCGGAATTACCAGTACGTTTGGAATGGTTTGGCGACGAAATCGAGCAAATCCGGGAATTTGACCCATCTACCCAGCGTTCTGCTTTAGATAAAATTGACCAACTAATTCTGACTCCGACTAGTTTTGCGCCGATTTTGATGTCACAGACGCAATTTGTCGCATCTGTAGAGGATTATCTTTCACCAGAAGAACAAGAGCAATTTGATTCGGGACGGCTTTTAGAAGGAACCCGCAGATTTTTGGGTATAGCTTACGAAAAACCTGCTTCTTTATTAGATTATTTACCGTCCAATACTTTAATCGCAATTGATGAATCCGAGCAGTGCTATGCTCACAGTTTGCGTTGGGTGGAGAATGCAGAGGAACAATGGGAAAGGGGGAGACAAGGTGATGGGGTGATGGGGGGAAGAATAATTCCTAATTCGTCAATCGAAAATACTATTTCCTATGCCCAATTACCCAAGATTCACCGATTTTGGGAAGAATGTCTGGAGGATGTGGCGAATTTTGCAACTGTGTATTTATCGGAATTATCTGAGGAGAATGATGGGGTTAACCTTGCTGCTCGTTCAATTCCGGTAACTCCTCATGCTTTTGCAAAGTTAGCGGAGACACTGCGAGGAGAACGCGATCGCAATTTTGCAGTTTGGTTAATTTCGGCACAACCTTCCCGTTCGGTTTCGTTGTTGCAGGAACACGATTGTCCGGCGCAATTTATTCCCAATCCCCGCGATTTTCAAGCTATCGATAGGTTACAAATTAATCATGTTCCTATTGCTTTAAAATATTCGGGGCTTGCCGAACTTGAAGGTTTTATATTACCTACTTATCGCTTGGTTGTTGTTACCGATCGGGAATTCTACGGACAGCACACTCTCGCGACTCCCGGTTATGTCCGCAAGCGTCGTAAAGCTA
This sequence comes from Rivularia sp. (in: cyanobacteria), assembly GCA_050329355.1. Lineage (GTDB taxonomy): Bacteria > Cyanobacteriota > Cyanobacteriia > Cyanobacteriales > Nostocaceae > Rivularia. Next base: position 898 of record JBHJOU010000243.1, on the reverse strand, counting down.
CTTCTAAACAAGTTGATCCTAATAAGTTGCGTCCGGGAGATTATGTAATTCACAGAAATCATGGTTTGGGTCAATTTGTCAAGTTAGAAAGTTTAACTTTGAACAACGAAACTCGTGATTATTTGGTTGTGAAGTATGCAGACGGACTCTTAAGGGTAGCAGCAGATCAAGTTGGTGCTTTATCGCGCTTCCGCACTACTGGCAACGGCTCACCACAACTTAATAACATGACTGGGAAGGCTTGGGAGAATACCAAGAATAAAGTCCGTAAAGCTGTAAAAAAATTGGCTGTGGATTTACTCAGGCTGTATTCGGCTCGTTCCCAACAAATTGGGTTTAATTATCCCCAGGATTCACCTTGGCAAGAGGAAATGGAAGATTCCTTTCCCTATCAACCCACAACCGACCAATTAAAGGCAACCCAAGATGTCAAACGGGATATGGAAAGCGAGCGTCCCATGGACCGTTTGGTGTGCGGTGATGTGGGTTTTGGTAAAACGGAAGTGGCAATTCGAGCAATTTTTAAAGCTGTAACTGCTGGGAAACAAGTTGCTTTACTCGCACCGACTACTATTCTGACTCAACAGCATTATCACACTTTAAAAGAACGATTTGCACCGTATCCAATTAATGTCGGATTGCTCAACCGTTTCCGTAGCGCTGAAGAAAAGCGCAATATTCAAAAACGATTAGCAACTGGGGAATTAGATATAGTTGTCGGTACTCATCAGCTTTTAGGAAAAGGTGTGCAAATCAAGGATTTAGGACTATTAGTGGTAGATGAAGAACAGCGGTTTGGGGTTAATCAAAAAGAAAAAATTAAATCCTTGAAAACTCAAGTAGATGTCTTGACTCTGAGCGCTACACCAATTCCCCGTACCTTGTATATGTCCTTATC
>JBHJOU010000270.1:0-5584 GCA_050329355.1 Rivularia sp. (in: cyanobacteria) | reverse complement strand
GGGCAAAGACAGCGGGTTGCTGTGGGTAGAGCTTTGGTACGGAAAGCTCAAGCCTATTTACTAGACGAACCTTTAAGCAACCTTGATGCATTGTTACGGGAAAGAGTCCGAGCCGATATTAAGCAGATATTCGCAGCCCAACAAGCGCCGGTAGTTTATGTTACCCACGACCAAACGGAAGCAATGACGCTTTCTTCTCAAGTTGCGGTGCTAAATAATGGTTACATCCAGCAACTTGCACCACCAGCAGACATTTACAACCATCCAGCGAATTTATTTGTCGCTGGTTTTGTAGGTAGTCCACAAATGAATTTACTTACTTTACCTTGTCAAGGAAATAATGCGATACTTGGTGACTTCTCAGTAAAATTACTGGAACTTCCTACTTTACCGCCGCAAATTATTATGGGTATTCGTCCGGAACACGTTCGTGTCGCATTACCCGAAGATACGCAAACTGTAAAAGGGCGAGTATATTTAGTCGAAAATTTGGGGATGTATAAATTGGTTAGTGTGCGTATTGCTAGTTCCCAAACAGAATCGCCGATTATACGCACTTTACTACCTCCCGACCAAAATTGGGACAATGAAGAAATTACCCTGGCTCTACCCTCTGCGAACATCCACTGGTTTGATGTTGAATCAGGAGATGCGCTGTATCAGGTTAAAGGTTAGAGGTTAAACTTTGATGATTACAATAGACATCTCCGACAAAAAATGTAGAGACGCGATATATCGCGTCTCTACAAGGGTGTGGATTGACGGATATTTAATTTCCGGAGATGTCTAATCTAAAATCCAAAACTTGTGCTGAGCTTGCCGAAGTATCTAAAATTGCAAAAACTTTTCTACCCCGGCTTTGACTTCTGGTAAATTCATGTAAGCGTCTGCTGCTTCAAGTAAATTATTAATATTTTCTTCGCTGGCATCATCTAAATCGTCGCTTAAACGTTTACCAGTTAAAGACTTATCAAGATTGAATTGCAGGCGTAAAAGCCGCTCGTGAACTATTTGCTTGCTAATATATTCGTAAATACCAGAAGAAGCATCAAACAATACACCAACAATTGGTTGAGCCCATTGTATTAAACCCCAACGCTGGGCTTGTTCAAAAGAAATAATTCGGGTTCTGTTTCCAGTACCGATGGAAAGTACGGAAATTTCTTCATTAGAAAAACCGCATCGTAATGCTTCAGCAATACCACAACTAGAAGGATTATTTGCTGCAACTCCACCATCAATTGCGGAGTATATCGTTTTAATTGAATAAGCAGATGTTTTATCGGGAATTCTATCCCAAGCAGGATTGACTATTGCTTGTCTAATGGAACCATTATAGTTTTTAATAATCCGAGTTTGTCCGCTACCTGTACCGTCAGTAATTCTAATTTCGGCGTTTTGATATACATCATCAACTGTAGATTCATTATCGCTTAAAATAATATTATTTATACTTGCATCTTTGACATTTCCGTTAACTCTTTTATCTAATTTATGTGCTGGGAAATAAGTAGGAGCCGATGCTGAAGAAACACATACTTCCCACAATGGAACGTTACCATAGGCTTTATCTGGTCGCCAACTTTTAAAAATAATTGGTTCGCGTTCAATCGTGTCATAAGATACAACTAATAACCTTGGTGAAGTACCAATATCGAACAATCTTGTTTCTCCGAAAACACCTTGTAAAACTTGAATTAAGCCTTTATCGGAATACTTGGGAGCGGGTATACCGTACCTTAAGAGTAAAGGAATTCGTTTTAAAGAAAAAAGACTTTGATAAGGAAAGATAATTGAGCTTTTATTTTGGAAAAAATCGACAATTTCTTGACTACTGCGTCCTGTTGCGATCGCCGCTGCTAAAATAGAACCTGTAGAAGTGCCGACGATTAAGTCAAAGTACTCATTTAAGGGTTGATCAATCAGATTTTCAATATAAACTAAAATTTTTGCAGCAACAATTCCCCTAACTCCTCCACCATCTAAACTTAATATCCTAAAAGGCATTTTGATGATTCTCCCTGTATGATGATTTGTATTTATCGAGCAACTGATATGATATATGGATATTTGCCTAAATTATTATCAATAATCTTGTCATTTGCTGCAATTATAGAATATACAAACAGTTACAAATTAGAATCATAAATATTATCTAAAATCTCCAAATATTCAGAATTTGCTTTGGTTAAATATAAAACATTTTATGTTGATAAAATTGTAGTATAGTTATCTCAACGGCACAAAATCTCTAATCGTAAACAGATATTCTCATTAAACAGATACTTTTTTAATCAGATAGAAGTTTTAAATAATTATAGAATGTCTGACAATATCAACCAATAAATACCTGCGCCTATTAATTAGATATTTGTTTTAGGCAGGGTTGGGACGAACAATAATATAACTAATTAGTAATTATATAAATAATTTTGCTCAAGTACTTAAAGCTCAAATTTTAATTTAAATAATTTGCGAATAATACTTCGTTGTTTAGAGATAAATTTAGGTAATATCAAATACAAAAAAACACAAAATGCTTACAGGTTAATTTAATGTTTCAGTAAAATCACTTGTTGAGCAACAAGATATTAGCTAATCTAACAGTAAGTTTACATAAAATACTTACATAAGGAGTGATTGGTGGTAGTGAAGCTCAAAGCATTATCAATAACATCTGCTAGTACAGCATTGATTTTTTGGAGTACAGCCGTTGAAGCAGCAAACTTCAATCCCGCACCGATTTATCAAGATGTCGGAACCTACAGCACAACTATCTCTGGAAATAATGATAAGACAGATATTTACTTTCCCAAGCCCAGAGATTTAAACGGTGGTAACTATTCCTTTCCCGTTGCTTTATTGCTGCAAGGTGCTAATGTAGATAAATCAAGTTATTCTCAATATGCTAGTATTGTGGCTCGCTATGGTTTTGTAGTAGTCGTACCTAATAGAGAGCGAGCGATTCCACAATTTGGTGGAAAAGGACTTTTTGCTGAAACTTCACAAATAGATCATGTTTTAAAGCAGATAAACACGGAAAAATCCAATCCGAATTCACCTATAAAAGGCATTATAAATACAGATAAATTAGCATTGTTAGGTCATTCCTTCGGTGGTGCTGTTGGACTATCTGCTATTGCTAACACTTGTATTCCAGCCATATGTGAAGGTTCTTTCGAGCAACCGGATGAATTGATTGCAGGGATATTTTTTGGTACAAACCTCCGTAACACAGCTACAGACGAATTTATCCCCATCAATAATTCTGGAATTCCCACTGCTTTAATCCAAGGAACAGTTGATGGTGTAGCCCTTCCTTTCCGAGCCGAGACAACTTACGATAATATTCAAAATCCCCCCAAAGCTTTAATTAGTATATTAGGTGCAAACCATTTCGGTATTAACAATACCAATAACCCTGATGGTGCATTTCCAGACCCCAATATTCCAACAATACCTCAAGATGTAGCGGTAGAAACTGTTGCGCGTTGGAGTGGGTTATTTTTACGGGCTAGCGTGCTTGATGATAAGGAAGCTTTTAATTATGTATATTCTAGTGGTGATGCCCTAGATAAAAATGTAACAGTTATTAGTCAAGTAAAACCGATTCCCGAAGCATCTTCTATATGGGGTTTAGCAGCGTTGAGCTTTGCTTTTGTTGCGTGGAAGGGGAGGAATAAAATTCAAAATTTAAATCTTGATAATTTGAACAGTAGAAAATAGATATATTGGAAAAAATTTAGAGACACGATATATCGCGTCTCTCAATTATTACTATTTCCCTTGAATATTCATATCCATTGTTAACTGAGAAGTCATGGGAGTTTCTTCTAAAGTATTCACATTTTTGCCAATATATTGACTATCAGCAAGTAAAGCAAGTTGAGAACTCACTGGCATAACTTTATCTAGCTGGATTGTCGCTTTTCCTTTTGCACTACCTTTAAATGATTGTAGAGTTAAAATACCATCTAAAGGCAATCCGGGATAGTCAATTACTTGAGATGATTTTTCTTGTTGCTGTAAATCAACATTTAAAATAGCAACATTATCTTTGATATTTACTAATTCATAAGTAGTAGTTTGTTTGAGATTAATTCCATTAATATCTGTTTCAGAATTAATCTGCCATTTTGCACCGATTCCCACAGCTTCTTGTGGAACTGGTGAAGATAATTGTTGTAATGAATTAGATAATTGTTCAACAAGAAACTTGATATTGACATCTACTTTTGCTGGAATTGCGTAATCAATTTGTTTAGTTATACCTTGAGAATTAATGACAGCAGAACCTGTAAAATTTTCCAATTGTTCTATTTGCTTGCTAATAACTTTAATTAATTCCGGTTTAGTTTCAGCATCACCTTGAATATCTACATTACTATAAACAATATCGTAATGAATATCTCCATTGGGTTCTACTTTAGTAACTGTTGAATCTAAAGTAATAATATAAGCTGGTAACTTTGCCCTAGGCATTTTAAAATCACCAATAGACATCAAAGTATCTTTACTCAAGCTCACATTTATAGTTTGCTTAGTTCCTAATTTCGGGGTAAAACGTAATTTTTCTTTTTTACCAGTTCCCGTATTAATAACTTTTAATTGAGGTAATTTTACACTAGTAGGTTTAGTAGATTGCTTTTGGGTTTGAATAACTACAGAAGCTGGTTGAGCATTAACACTTGTTAAATTTTGCTCTAATCCCCATCCGGCAATTACAAAAAAAATCGAACTAGCTAAAAATAATTTTTTCATGAGGTTAATAGATAGTGAGAACTCAAAATATCAAGTATACAGGTGAAAATTGAAAGAGTGGTGATTAATAATTGTAATCAGTTTTGACAAACTAAAAAGATGATAAACTGAAAAATTGCCAACAGCAAAATCTCACTTTATTGACAATACACCATATTTGAAAGTTCCCTAACCTATAATTTAAAATCCCAAAATAAATTTTGCCTAATGTCACATTTTAATCTACAATCTAAAATCTAAAATCCAAAATTCAGATGAGTATTATCGTTTTCGGTAGCATCAATATAGATTTGGTAGCAACAGCACCTCGTTTGCCAATCGCAGGTGAAACATTATTAGGACACGATTTTTTTAAAGTACCCGGTGGTAAAGGTGCTAATCAAGCAGTCGCACTGACAAAGTTAGGCATTTATACGGAAATTGTCGGACGTGTCGGTAAACAAGGTTTTAGTGAAGAACTTCTCAACTACTTACAAAAATCTGGTGTCAAAACAGATAACGTATTTATTGATGAAGCAGTAAGTTCAGGTGTGGCAATTATTACCGTAGATGATTTGGGAGAAAATCAAATTGTCGTAATTCCCGGTGCAAACGGGTGTGTCGGTGAACAAGATGTAGAAAGACTCTCACGATTATTACCCGGAAAACAAGCACTGTTATTGCAATTAGAAATTCCCATACCTGCTGTAATTGCAGCCGCAAAAGAGGCACAAAAAGCCGGAGTCAAAGTAATTCTCGACCCCGCACCAGCACAATCAGAGTTACCAGAATTACTTTATCCATTAGTAGATATTCTGACACCGAATGAAGTTGAAGCATCACA
>JBHJOU010000321.1:0-2822 GCA_050329355.1 Rivularia sp. (in: cyanobacteria) | reverse complement strand
CGGTAGAAACCTATGGAAGCGCTTTAACGGGAGACGGAGATGCATTGCTCAAACTAGAAACTGAACCCGATTCTATCTACCGTGACTTGAGTTTAATTTTCCCCGTTATTAGCTCCAGCTTGCAATCAATACGCAATATGCTACCCACCCTTCACTCCAATAGCATTGCGCTCGCTCTAGCAGATGAAGCAGGAACCACTTTAGTACATCAACTATTCCCCTTACTGGTTCGTTCCCAACAAGCAGTCGTAGCAGGCGACCCAAAGCAAATTGAGCCAATTATAAACCTGTGCGACGACACCATCAAACAGTACCTTAAAACCGCATTTCTGGAACAAGGTATGACCCAGATAGATTATTATCGTTATGCCCCCACAGCTAAATACACGGCTACCGCTTATCATCGCGCTGCTGGTGCTAATGGTACAGAGGGGGATTTAGGTACTGGCATTGTCTTAAGAAATCACTATCGCTGTGTAGCGCCCATTATCCAGTTTTGCAGTCCCAACTATAAGGATGGTTTGCAAATCCTTTCAAATTACGATAGTTCTACACAACAACCGCACCTACTCGCTTACCACGTCCAAGGAAGCCATATAAATAACACCAATCCAGAAGAAATTGATGCTGTAGAAAAGGCGATCGCCTTTCTACTAGAGAATGGCTACTCTACTGATTCGGGCGAAAACTCGAAGGCAATTGGGGTAATGTCTCCATTTACAAGGCAAGCCAATGCGCTCAGATATCGACTCACGAATCGTTGGCAAAACTTTTCTTGGGACGATATTGGTACGGTTCATACCTTCCAAGGAGGAGAGAAAGCAGCCATAATATTATCTCCTTACCAATGTCACCAAGAACATAGTTTTTGGTTCCTTAATCGCAAACCTAATTTACTCAATACAGCCGTTAGTAGAGCAAGGGAATTATTTGTTTTAGTAGGTAATCTTGAAGAATTAAAACGAGCGGGTGGGGAAACTAAGCGGTTAGTCGAACACATCGAACAACATGGTGAAATTCGTTCTACCAATTCTTGAATGCCTCGTGACTCCTAATGCGCTCTAAGATTACCGGCTGAAAGTTTCTCCCCTCTCACTCCCTCCCTTCTTCAAGAAATGAGGGTTACAGGTATCACGCTCTAGGAGTAGTTACCTATTATCTGGCAGTCCTGGTGGATGCTGTAATAACGTCTCATCCCCCGTTGTTTGGTATCACTCAAAAGCTAGCTCAGAGCAATAATAGTACCAAGCCTCTTCAGTATTTGCAGCACCCGACCAAGCTCATGTCTACTCGGAAGTAAGGAGAACGTAGTCGAATAGTCGTATTTTGCGTCTTCTCCAGTTTCCAATTTTATAAATATAAATTCGTCGCCGTTGGTAGCTAATCCATATATTATTTGTTGGTGCGGCTGCGATAGCATATAAGCGATAATTTGAGGTAGTGCAGCTGCTACCGGAATCCCATTGCGTTTACCTTCCACAACCAAAACCCACAGTTGTTCTTTTATCACTAACGCATCAATAAAACCGCGAATCGTCTCTTCTGGGTCGTCAATTTCTAATTCCACGCCATAGGGCGAGCGAATTTTATATGGCGGTTTAAAGAATCCTGCTAATTTCAACAACGGAGAGACAATTATCAAATTTATCGTCCCTTCCAGTAAAAAGCCATCTAATCTTTGGTAATCATATATTTCTTTTATCGAAGCAATTTCAGTTTTTTCATCGTCTGTTAAATCTGGTAAATCTTCTATCCATTCAGTGAAGAAATTAATATCGTTTGTTTGATTTAAATTACAGCGGTCTTGTAGGTCTTTAAAAGTCTTAATTTTATCCGTAACTGCTGCGGTAAAAGCCATACTCTACTACGGGCATATTTTTCTACAGGTTTTTGCCCCGACCGGAGCTAATGCAATTGTACTGTGCTTTAACTTTCCTCAATCAAGCAATCCATTAGCAATTGGAAAAATCTGGCGGAGGAGTAGGTGCTGCTATGAGCAACTGTGTTATCCCACGAGTAATTTTTGTGGCAGTGCCTACTCCCGCCGGATTAGCGAAGCGGTTTCCAGTTGCACTGCAACTCGTGGGTAGCGGAAGTTTGAGTTTATATAATTATTGCTCATGTTAAGCTAGTATCAAAAAAAAGCGAATTTACTTGAGTTTTATGACCATTGCTCAGTCAGCAAAACCCTCTAGCAGCAATATTACGGTGACATTGAAACGGCTTGTTGCTCTATTGGAAGAGGATGAGACGGATGAGTATGGAATTTTACAACCCAGCCAATCTGCCTTTAAGTTGGCGATGCGATTTGTCGTAGATGCCTATGAAGCAATGGGAGATTTCTTTCCCAGAGCATCAGCTTCAACGGATTCAGAGGGCGGCATTCGACTAACATGGAGCAAACAGTCACCTGAACGTGAAGTTCGATTGGTTTGTCCAGCGGATGCCGAACAACCAGCTTATTTGTACCATGAGATGGAAGAGAGTTACGCTGTAGAGCGGGATGTGACAGCATCTATCTTGGTGCAGTGGTTGGAGTGGATAAACCAAGCATGACCCAGTTTGAACCATTACCAGAAGATGCAGTTGTTTATCGGGCGCTGCTGCGTAAACAATGGATATCGGAGGACACAGGTCGCGTGAAAGCAGATGCTTATTTTCTGCGAGCTTCTGAGCCTGGGCTTTCGGTTAATCTTGCCAGTGTGTGTTCTCCAGAACAGTGTGCTAGATTGTTTCGCAAGTGTTATGGAGTTGCCAGTAAGCAAGGTTGGGCGTGTTCGAGAAATTGGTTTAGATGTAGAACAGGATTCAGTAAACCATGC
>JBHJOU010000557.1:0-14399 GCA_050329355.1 Rivularia sp. (in: cyanobacteria) | reverse complement strand
TCAGAAATGGCATTGTCTTCCGCCGCTTCTTCATTGAGGTCAACAAAGGCGAATCCGCGCATTTTACCTGATTCGCGATCGGTTGGCAACACAACTCTAGTCACTTCACCGTAATCGGCAAATACTGCTCTCAAGTCTGCTTCTGTAGCCCGATAGGAAAGATTTCCAACGTAAATAGTCATGCTTGTTAACGTTTCTAGAAATAGCGAATCGCTCAGCCCCAGGTCAAACTCAGACGATTAGCTTTCTTCTGTTCAGCGAAAAATCTAATTTTACTAATGGTTAATTATCTAATTAATAATCAGCAATTAATAGCTGCATCAACTCAAAATAAACCATTCCTAGGACTGAACTCACGAATACGTTTTTATAGTACCTGATGACTGCAATTTTTCAAGGTATGATATATCACAAACTTTTACAACTTAAAATCAGTGTAACTTATATATACTTCTAATAAGAGAGTAGGGGTTTTATGGTTTTTTAAAATGTTGTAAAATTCATCACTACTAATTATGTGAATTAGACTATATTACTTGATATCAACAGTAACCTTAACCATTAAATAAACAAAAGGTCTACTGATTTTCAGCAGACCTTGTTCAATTTAACTATCTATTAACCAAATCTTTCTATTAGCTAAATACTTTACTCAATAGAAATACTTTGAGGTCCATTATTCTTACCATTGTGTATTGTATTGGTAGAAGTAGGAAAAGTTGTAGTATTTGTTTGTTGTGCTAACCAGCTTTTTACTGGGTCATCAGCTAGGCTAAGTCTGAGTACACCAGAGACAAATCCGCCCATAAATGAAGCTGGGTGCTGGGTGAATTCTTTAAATAATGGTGCTAGTTCTTCGAGGAACATTTTTTTAATCTCCAAAGGGCTAAAAAGAATGAAGTATAAAGAAAAATAAGTCTACTATTACAGTTCATACTTGATAATTAATACTTCATCCTTCAATTTTACATGGGTTTATCTTCGGGCATCATACACTTGTCGGAATCGCATCCGGATGGTCCGGCTTCCATTAATTCACCGAAATCATAGCGTTTCAATGCATTGTTAAAATCATTGGTCTCACGACGATTTTCCACTTGTGCCATCAACTCTTCATATTGTTGTTTATCGATTGGTTCAAATGGTAAGCGGGGAAAGGTTTGATGGTCGTCGAATCTTGCTAAAAGTGCGGCGCTGATATAGCCTTCATCGTTTTGAATTGCTTGATAAATCCGATTTCCTAATTCTTCTACTTCGTTTTCTCGCACTTCAATGGTGGCTGAAGTGTTGTGAGTAACATAGAATTGCTGCACCTGCATATAAAAATCCATTTGAGCTAAAGCCCCAAATTGATCGATCGCAATTTGATCGGCACCCGGTACATCAGCCCAAGGTACAGCGACGGGAATTTCTACCAACCATTCGGTACAGCGAGAGTCGAAGGGATCATTTAACAAGTTGCCGTTTTGATCTTTATCGGCTTGAGAAGGAACCACCGCATAACCATAGTCAATACAAGCTAAAGCTACCGGGTCATTTTTACGGAAAGTAATCCGACGAATAAATCTTTGGGCTTTGGGTGGGTGCCATCCTGGAGAAGCCCCGGTGAGCAATGATTTAGTACCGCTGGGTTGCACTGTAGTACAGCGATTGGGACGCTTGATATGATGGCGATCGCAATATTCCCAAACTACCCGATGTACAATATTTTTCCACATACTCAGGTACTCTTGTTCACGACGTTTAAAGGCTAAACCTTCGTTAGTTGCAGGTCTTCCTTTCGTCCACCAGTGTAACCAGTCTACCCCAAAAGCATGAACGAAGAAGTCGAATAAGCCGGTAAAAGATACACCTACAATCGGGTCTAATTCGCGACTATATTGATAGCGTGGCTCCAAAAATTTATGATTCAACAACGCTGCTACAGATAAAGCACCAGCAGTGAAAGCTTGTTCTTGTTCTTGATAATTTTCGGGGTCGATTTGATTTAAGTGAATTTCACTAAGGTTACAGTGAAAATTAGAACCAATAATCTCTCCGCATGGATTTAAACCAAACCTATCCAAACGATGCTCAATTTCATTTTTATCAAGGTGAGAATAGTTTTTCATTAGCCAATTTTTGGCTTCACCTTGCTGGTAATTTTTTAAAAATTCTGTTTTAAGTTCTAACGTAGTTAGCAAATCAACGTTTGCTCTAGCAACAGCTTCACCAGCCCATTGAATCGCACCTTCACCGCTATAATATTGCTTACGAACGGCATTCACACATTCTTCTAAAGTTGGTTTTTGGTGAAATACCCTTGTATGATTCGCCATACGTAAGGCATCCCGTTCTGGATCTATCCGCCAATTTCCATCTTCACCTTGCTGCCATAGATTCTCTTTTGCGTCAGCGAATGCAGTATCTTCGCTGACACCTTGACGCATTCCGGCACTATTGTGGGTTAAATAACCATCGCAGTAAAAACAGTGGGCTTCTTCAACTTCGATATCGTAGGTTTGCACGTAGTCGTAACTACCCAAACCTTTGACGGTGACGGGAATATCTAGCGAGATATCAGATTCTGCTATGTAGCGCTCGTAATTTGCATCAACTTTACGATTTCCAGCGAAACCCATTTCTCGCATTTCGCTGTAAGTATACGCTTCACGCATTACTGCACCGGGAACCGTAAAACCATACATTTTGAGTCCTTGCTTTAATTCCCCTTTTATACTGTGGGGAGCAATCAAAGCATTGTAGCGCTCTTTGAATGCAGGAATTTTCAAATTATATTTAGCTTGCCATTTTTGATTTTGCGGTTGAGTCACTGAGATTCTACCAGCAATACCCAAACTAGATAAAACTGCTGCAACTTGTCTGATAAATCCACGATAAACCGTAGTTACCAAATGCGGGGGACGATTATTTACAGCACCGTCGCTATCCATTAACCCCGCTAAATAAGCTGCTCGGATATCTACCGAACCCTGCAAGATAAAATTGGGGACTTGTAAAGAAGTATTTGGTTGCTTGATATAACGATGAAAATATTCAGCAAAGCGAATTGACGAACAAATTGATTTTGCTGTGTTTTCACCTTTGATTACACTGTGAGTAGCTGTTAATTTAAATGCAGCTAAAGCAATATCTAACTTTTCTTGAATGCGAGTAGTTAACTGAGCATCTGAAGCATTCATCGACCATTCTACCCGACCGTAGGGTTTGTCATGCTTATTGCGACCAAGAGCAACATAACCGTCACCTTGGGTAAACCCAATTAACCAAGCTATTTCCGGTGTTAATTGTGGAATAAATAAAGATTTAGCAGTATGACTTTGAGCGGGTCGATATTGCGTAAAATCAACAGGTAAATTAGTTACCGTTCCCGGCAGAATTTGTTTGTTGTGTAAAAGGCGATCGCCTTCTACTAAATTAGCCATAAATTTCCACTCAATACCACCTTGAGCGTCAGCAAGAACTGCTTGTCTATGGTTTAAAGTCGCTCTAGGTAAAGTAGCATTTGTTTCTACTTCATAAACATCTTGAAAACCTTGGTCAAATTTATCGACTACTCGCCGAAATCCTAAAGGAGTTTGCACCAAATCCCCAACTTTTACATCGCTAATGGGTACTAAACCTTTAGATGTATGAACTAAAGCATCTTCTGGTAAACATCTGCGAATATTGCCAGCAACAATCGTCACAGCCGCTTCATCAATCAACAAACAGCATTCAACCGAAGTTAATTTTCTGCCAACAGCTTTATTAAGAATCGCAGCACAACGCTGATACAGTTCCGGTAACTTCACCGGATTTGCCATACCACCGAAACCTTGTAAAGGTTCCCCAGCTTTACGAATATCACTGATATCAACGATTACTTCAACTTCTTCGTTAAAACGTTCGTCAGTAGATAATTCCAAAAGAGTTTGATAAGACTGAACCCAGCCTTGACGGCTATCACCCACATAAATAGTCGCGTTATTATCAACTATTTTTGTTTCCGTAAATTCACGACGTTCATTAGCTATAGTTTTACCAATATCACCTTGTATCGTCACATTTAAACGATTGCGGATGCATGGTAACTGATTAATATATTTTGGTTCTAAAATCGCTCCTGTACCACAGCCCATCATCGCCAAATCCATCATTAAACCGAAAGCTTTCCAGTCAATGACATTTGTCGAAGTACAGTTATAAGCCCCCGAAAAATTCTTCGGTTGAGCCAGCCAATTTGTACCACCCACCCATAACCATCTTCCACTAGGTAAAGCCTTTAGATTGCGCTGCATCCGCTCCAAAATTGCAACTTCATCTCCGTTTAGCTTACCCAACTCAATCAAACCTTGAAGAGTGCGATCGCAAACCTCTTCCCAAGTTTCTCTAGTTCCTATAGACTGTTGACGACGGCTGTAAGTCCTGAAAAATACAGGATTTGCCGCAGGGGCTGTTTCTGGAAAGTTTGCACCCAGGTGTTTTCGTTCAAGCTCTCGAACCATATTTCTATTGATTTTTATCGCGTCTTTTTTCTTTCAGATTAAGACTATACGTCAAATAGCAGTACAATTAAAGATTGCAAAATTTGGGAATTTACGCTACAGCAATTGGGAAAAGTTAGGAGTTAGGAGTTAGGAGTTAGGAGTGAAGAGTTAGGAGTGGTTTTATCTGGCTAATAAACGTAAATATTTATGGAATCGAGAGGGATAATCTAAAATTTAACCGAAAATCCAAAATCTAAAATCCAAAATCCAAAATCCGAAGATGTCTATTGCTCCTTGGCGATCGTTCCTTGCTAGCGCTCTGAAAAAGAACCGCAATCAACCCCATTCACGTTACTTCCAATTAGCAACTGTCCGCAGTGATGGAACTGCTGCTAATCGTACTGTGGTGTTTCGCGGCTTTCTAGAGGATACCAATAAGTTAAAAATTATTACCGATACTCGCAGCGAAAAAATTACAGAAATTAATAAACAGCAACAAGGAGAAATCTGTTGGTATTTTACTCAAACCCGCGAACAATTCCGCATTGCTGGTAACATCATAATTATTGATGCTAATCATCACGAATCCGAATTGCAAAAAGCCCGCGAATCAACATGGCAAGAGCTTTCAGACAACGCTCGTATCCAATTTGCCTGGGCGCATCCGGGAAAACCCAGAGCCAATCCAGAAGCATTTTCACCACCGCAGCCAGATGCGAATAAACCTTTGGATAACTTTTGTTTATTATTATTTGAACCTGTAAAAGTTGACCATTTGCGATTGAGGGGAGAGCCACAAAATCGGACTTTTTATATGCGGGATGAAGCAGGTATGTGGAATATTACCGAAATTAACCCATAACCAGTCAACTTTGTAGAGACGTAGCAGTGCTACGTCTTTGAATTTAGCGGTTGGGACGCACAATCTTTCGTTCAAATCGTCGATATCAAATCTCCGAACCATCCAAAAATTGATTCATCTTTTCTAAACGATTAGATGCAGCTTTTGCTTCTTCCAGAAGAGTATCCCAATCGTTTGGGGGATGCTCGTTATCAAGCATTTTTCTGAAGACTCGGTAAGCATCTGTTTTACTATCATAAGCTCGCTTAGTATCTTCATCGTTTACCCAAGCAAATATAATAGTTTTACTTGCTTGTTGATAACGGAAAAACAATCGGTATTGTTGGAAAAATTTGGCTCTAAACCAGTGCTTATATTCTTCTCCTAAAGTAACACCTTGACGATACTCATTACGAGTTGGATCTTGAGGAATAACTTCAAGTACAAGATTTAATATAACGGCTAAACGTTTGGTAACTTTCTTTTCGCGATAATTTTGAGGATATTTTTGACGGAGGAGTTCAACTTGTGTCAAAACTTCTTCAAATTGATCTACAAAAAGGGGATGGAAAAAAATATTCCACCCATTAATTTTTAGGGACTGACTATCCGACAAATTTATTCCTCCTCGTCGTCAGGTAGTGGTGCATCAAGATCGAATTCAACACCAGCAACTAGTTCTTTAGCTCGGTTAAGCAGTTCGGGACTGATTGGTCTAATATTTTGAGGATTTTTGCTCATATCTTGAGCTAAGAAATTTAGAAACTTTCCAACTATGGGATCTTCATCTTCCAATTCTGCACGAGATATCGTTACTTTACCATCAGGCTCGATAGTGTAGTGAATTTTATCGCGTTTATCTAAGCGCAATGCTTTCCGCACAATTTCTGGAACCGTAGTTTGATATCGGTCAGTAAGAGTCGATTCTGCTTGAAAATTTAGTTTCTCATTCATAAGGTTTTCTCTACTTATAAATCAGATTATATATCAATGGTAATGCAATCGCATTGTCTAGTAATATCATGTCCAGATGATTAGTTATTATTCCCTACTTCCGAACGAACTACTCGCTTTATTACAAGTATTTTATCGGACATAATATAAATCATAAATATAAATATAAAAAGCATAGATATTGTATAAAAAAACATAGCGATAACTGATTGCTTGTCGCTATTTTTACGCTGGCTGAACAAATTTTTTACTAAGTATATAGTGGAGTAGAAATGAAAAGATATTGGCAGTACGCACTGTTCGCTATTTCCGCTACCTTATCCATGGGAACATCAGTACAAGCTGAAGTAGTTTCCACAAAAGCAGCAGATTTGATCGCGACTGATTCATCTTCTGAAGTTAGTAATCAACGAAAAGAATCTGAGCAAAATAATTTTTCAATCGCTCAAAAAGCTGATGATGCTAATGCTAAATTACCTGAGAAAAATTACTGGTATGTTAGTGGAAGTGCTGGTTTAGGGTTTGCACGTAAAATTAATGGAACAGTAAGCGAGGGAGATTTTGATTTAGGTAAAACTTCTTTTGGAGTCAAGAGTAGTCCCGAAGGAAGTCTTGCTGTTGGTTATCAATGGGAAAAATATCGTGCTGAATTGGAAGTTAATCGTAGCTCCAATAAATTAAAAAATATAGATGATGGTTTTGAATTGATTGAACTCTCGAAAGGTCGTATCAATTCAACTGCTGTTTCTGTTAATGGCTACTATGATATCCCAACAGGCTCTAAATTACGTCCTTATGTTGGAGCGGGAGTGGGTATTAATTTTCCAGGTTCCACTAAATTATCAGTTGATGAAGATACGCTCACTTTCAGTGGTGGTAAAAGCGGTTTAAATTTACAAGGAAAAGTTGGTGTTCAATACGAAGTTACTAAGAAAGGTAATATTTTTGCTGAAGCAAAATATCGTCATGTAGCTGGTAATAGTTCTAAATCTAAAGATTTTGAAGATTTACGAATCAATTATAATTCTACCGATAACTTCAGTTTAAATATTGGTTATCGTCAAGGCTTCTAATTGTTGAATAGCTCATAGATTTAACTAAAATATCGGCGTTGTTAAATCCGGGTATGAATTGAGATTTTGAGACGTTGCAGTGCAACGTCTCTACATTGGTATCGATTATCTGTCTATTAATTATTTTAACTCCTCACTCTTAAATTCCTGAGCCATCCAAAAACTCATCGATCGCTTTATCTTCCAAGCGACATTGAGTATGAGCATGAGTATGATGTTCTCTCAAATGCCCTTCACTAAGAACATGAGAATTAATACCATAATTTTTTCCCACAAGAACATTTGCAAAACTTTCTGAAACGCTTTGCTGTTTTTCTTGCAATTGCTCAATTTGTTGCTCTAACTGCTCAATTCTATCTACCAAAGCCCGGATTGCTTGAGCTTCGGCATCTGGCAAACGTCCGTGTTCCAATGGGTCAACTTTTACACCTGAACGATAGACAATTCTACCGGGAACACCTACAACAGTACAATCGGCTGGTACATCTCGCAAAACCACCGAACCCGCACCGATACGCACGTTGTTACCGATTTGTAAATTTCCTAGCACTTTCGCACCAGCACCAACTACTACGTATTCTCCCAAAGTCGGGTGACGTTTACCAGTTTCTTTACCAGTACCACCCAAAGTCACGCCTTGATAAATTAACGCATAGTCTCCGACAATTGCCGTTTCACCAATGACTACACCCATACCGTGATCAATAAATACACCCTTGCCAATGGTTGCTCCTGGGTGAATTTCTACTCCTGTCAAAAAACGCGCTAAATGAGAAGTTAAACGAGGAAGAAAAGGAATTCCTACATTACGCATCCAGCGAGCGATTCTATGCATTAACAAGGCTTGCAAACCGGGGTAGCAGAATAATACCTCTAACCAGTTACGAGCCGCTGGGTCGCGCTCAAATATAATACGAAAGTCAGTAATAAGTGTTGATAACACGAGTTCGCACCCTCGGAAAGCCTTTACAATCTATCTTACCCTTCCATGGGGACAAGAAAAGTTAGGAGTTAGGAGTTAGGAGTTAGGAGTTAGGAGTTAGGAGTTAGGAGTTAGGAGTTAGGAGTTAGGAGTTAGGAGTTAGGAGTTTAATTACCTATTACCTATTACCTATTACCTATCCCCTAACAATATTGTAATTCATTAGTACGGTATTTTGGAACTATTGTTGCAAAGAAAGTTTGTAATTGCGTTTTACTCCTGCTTTAAAGCTGCCCACCCAAACTTTATAAGTTCCGGCTTCCCAGTCGCTACCGTTGATGCTAGCGTCTTTACTGTCGCCAGTATCGTCTCCACAGCGAATTATTTTGTCGTTTGGTCCTACTATCAATAAAGTTGTGTCATAACCCCTGCTGTTGACTTTTATATTTAATTTGGGAAAATCTTTCTCTAAAACTAAAATATGATCTGGCTTGGGATCTGCAAAACCGATACACAAATTATTACGGCGATCGCGATTACTGATTGCGGACAATGGGTAAGAACCGCCGGTATAACCTGTGACTGATTTTCTGACACCTTCAGAGCTTGGTGACAAGCTAATTTTGCCAAAGAAAGATGTATTTGCTATTACAGGTTGAGAGCTAATTAAAGTAAATATACTTAAAACAATACTCGTCAAAAAAGTTGTAAAAAACAAGATTTGGGAGCGAAAAGATTTCATACATACACTTCCCGAAATATTTAAATTGGTTCCTTTATATACACGCTAACGAAAGTAAATTTCGGAACAGCAAAGTTTATGACACCTTGGTATCTGTACACTATGAAGGTTAGAGGTTAGAGGTTAAAGGTCAAAGGTCAAAGGTGTAACAAATCCTAAGAACTAGCCACCAACAACTAACAACTAACAACTAATAACTAACAACTAACTCCTACTATTAATTGAATATAAATAAAGCACCAGCTTTGAGTAAGTTGCTATCGTTGTCATAGCTGCTAATTGTGAGGGATTGCAGTTTATCAAAGAATGGTTTACCAATAATTTCTACAAGCTTGAGTATGGGTAATTGATTTTCGATAAAATTTTGACTTTTTGTCCAATCTATAAATACATAACCTTGATTTGGTTGGGGAATGGCTGCAATACTTTTCTGAAAATTACGATTGTCGTTGAAGAAGTTTTCTTTGTTGTTAAGAACTTCATCCATTAATTCAATAGAAGAAGTAAAAATTTCGTAGTTATCTTTACTTGTATGCGCTCCTAATACTTTTGCTTGAATGCTGAAATTAGACGCTTTGTTACCTGTTGTTGTTAATTCTGTCCAAGTAGAAATTTTTTGTTCATTTAAATTAATGGGACTGATTGTAAGTCCGTTTTGAGCGGCTATTTCGTCTAAATGCAAAATATCTGACGCTGTTGTCGAAGATTTTTCAGTAATAAAAACCCACTCAAGTGTTTGATTATCGCTGTTGGGTAACAATGCGATGGCGTATTCTCCTTTTACCCAACTAAAAATATCTTTTTTTAAGTTTATTCCCCAACGTTTTTGCAAATTCGTTAAAGGTTGGGTAATCTGTGAAGTTGCATTTTCTCCTGAATCACCAGATATTACTGAATAAGTTTGTTGCCAAAATAAACCTACATTGCTGTTATCTAAATTGCTCAAATCTTTCCCAGCAATTACTAAACCCGAAGTTGCGGGAATATATGAAAGTAGTGCAATTTTTTCAGATAATTCTTCTGCTGGTGTTATGGGTGAATCAGCCAATAAACTCGTTTCTGCTAATAAACCGGGGGATTTTGTTGCTAAAGAAATTAGCTGATTATTATAAGTCAGTGGCGATGATAAATTTAAACCTTGCCATTTTGCGACTGCGGGAAGATTCAGAAAAGTTACAGCTTGAGTTTGATTTCCTAATTGCTTGATGGCTTGCTGATATTTATCCAAACTAGCCAAACTTAAACCGGGTGCTTGAAGATTATTGACTGCTTCTCGCAGGATTTTAGCATCATTGGCAAACAAGACAAAATTATTACCTACAACCGTCGCAGCCAAAGGTTTTTTGATTTCTGCCGTTTGCGGAGTATCGGAAATCAGTTTGACACCCTTATATTGTTCCACAACCAAGGAAGTTCCAGCTAAAACTCGTTTAGAAAACAAAACTTGGATAAACTCGCGGCTTTGTGTGGCATCTTTGGTAGTGAGTGCGATTAAATAACCGGGTTGTTTTCCGTTTACAGCATCGCGATCAATATCGTCAGTGGTTACGGCTAAAGTAATTTCATTACCCAACCAAGGCTGGACATCTTTTTGATAATCAAGTCCGGTATTTGCGAATAAATTTGTTTTCAGCTTGGATAGCTTAATTTCACCATCCAAAGCATCGAAACGATTTGGATTTACTAGCATAGATACCATAATTGGTGCTTGCTTGGAAACAAACACGGTAGCACCCGGTTGAGTGAATAAATTCAAGGAATTTTGAGATAATCTATTACAACCAGTCATACCAGTTAACAGCAGCACGATAAAGCTTGCTGCCAGGAAACGAATTAATAATTTTTGACGGATAAATCGATTCACGCTTGCCCCATTGCGGCGTTTTTGACTCCAATCACTATTAAAGCGTGTTGTGGAACAATTAGAATTAGATAAGCCAAATAATTCACCCCGGCTAAGGCATTTTAAATACATATTTTTGTAAAAACGTCAAGATGTAGTCAATTTATCTTGATAATTATCAAAGCCTTTGAGTCGTGCTGATGCTAAGAGGAGAATTTTCTGTCAACATAATAAATATACAATATACAAATTTTTTTAAGAAGTGCCTCATGACGGGGAATAATCTTGGTCAACCCATAAATCAAATCGCTGTAGAAGAACTCGCACAACGTTTGTCTTCGGATGAATCTTCTATTCAACTTGTAGACGTGCGGGAACCACAAGAAGTCAGAACTGCAAGCATTGACGGTTTTATTAACTTACCTTTGAGTCAATTTGCTGAGTGGGAAAAGGATATTCAAACTCGTTTAGATCCTGATAAGGAAACTTTAGTTCTGTGTCATCACGGTGTTCGTTCCGCTCAAATGTGTCAGTGGTTGACATCTCAAGGTTTTACAAATGTGAAAAACATTGCCGGAGGTATTGATGCATATTCGATTTTAGTTGACCATTCTGTTCCTCAATATTAAAGAGCAGACAATTTTGAATTGATTCTACAGATAGATTTTTAAAGTACCGCATTAATGTAGTTCCTGACTTAAAGCGACTGTTCAAGGTTTGTACCATTAAGAAATTAAAGCGAAATATTCAATATGTTTGAATATTACTAATGGCTAGCAAATATTTCGTATCGATGCATACCCCATTTACACTAAACCTGTGGGAAAATACTTAATAATTAGCTTTTGTTAATGTATTAAAAATACAAGTTGAATTGTATGGAATAGTACTCTTACTCAGGACAAAACTATCTGTAGATGTAAAGGTGTTGCAGTACACAATAATGATTTTGTATTTTGCACTCAGCATGATTAAATGACCGATTAAATGTCGAATAGTATTATTTAAAATTTGCGTTTTTTTAAAACTGATAAAAACCGTGTTTCAAAAACCATCCCCGATCCAAGTCCAGTTAACGAATCGACAACAACATATTCTTCGAGCGACAGTACGTCATTATATAGCGACAGCAGAACCTGTGGGTTCTAAAGCTTTGGTAGAAGAGTTCGATTTGGGTGTAAGTTCGGCAACGATTCGTAACGTCATGGGAGTTTTGGAAAAAGCTGGATTACTTTATCAACCCCATACCTCCGCAGGAAGGATACCTTCGGATTCTGGTTATCGAATTTATGTAGATCAATTAATCACACCTTCTCAAAGTTTAGAAAAACAGGTCGAAGCCGCATTACAAGGAAGCTTAAAATGGGAAGATTGGAGTTTAGAAACATTATTGCAAGGAGCAACACAAATTTTAGCAACCTTGAGTGGTTGTGTCAGTTTAATCACAATACCGCAAAATAATTCATCAGTATTACGACATTTGCAATTAGTGCAAATTGAGACGGGACAGATCATGTTGATTGTAGTCACCGATGGTTATGAAACTCATTCAACATTGATGGATTTACCCGGATTATCGGAAAATAGACCTGATGTAGAAGTAATAGACAGGGAATTACAAATTGTTTCTAATTTTTTAAACAGTCAACTGCGCGGTAAAAGTTTAATGGAACTACCCTTACTTGACTGGAGTAAATTAGATCGAGAATTTCAGCGCTACGGCGAATATTTAAAAACATCCTTAGTAGAATTAACTCGTCGTAGCTTTTCTCCAATAAATACACAAATTATGGTGCGTGGAGTCTCCGAAGTTTTGCGTCAGCCAGAATTTTCCCAGATAGAGCAAGTACAAACCATAATTCAACTGCTTGAAGAAGAGCAAGAAAAATTATGGCCCTTAATATTTGACGAAACAGAATTGGAACAGATAGACAAGCCACAAGTAACAATTCGTATTGGTTCGGAAAATAACCTAGAACCCATCCGTACTTGCACCTTGATTTCATCCATGTATCATCGGGGTTCGATACCAGTAGGAAGCGTCGGAGTTTTAGGTCCCACAAGGCTTAATTACGAAAATGCGATCGCGCTTGTAGCAGCAGCCGCTGAATATCTCTCGGAAGCAATGAGTACCTAAAAGGTTAGAGGTTAGAGGTTAAAGGTTAGAGGTTAAAGGTTAAAGGTTAGAGGTTAAAGGTTAGAGGTTAAAGGTCTGCATATTAGGAGTTATGAGTATCAATCTCTGATTGTCAACTGTCAACTAACTTCTAACTCCTAAATTCGGTATTATCTAGGAATATGTTTTTTGATGCTATTAATACCGATGAGAAAAATTATATTTGGGTCACTTTGGGTTGGATTTGCTATCTACGCTTTTGTTTTTGCTCCTCCCGATCAACCCGATACTTTTGAGTTAATTAAAAATCTTTCAACTGGACAATGGGAAGGAATCAATCCAATAATTATTTCACTATTTAATTTAATGGGTGTATTTCCTCTAATTTACAGTTGTATGGTATTTATTGATGGTAAAGGACAAAAAATACCGGCTTGGTTGTTTGCAACGTTCTCTTTTGGTGTAGGTGCTTTCGCTTTATTACCTTACTTAAGTTTACGGTCTGCAAACCCCAATTTTATCGGTCAAAAGAATGCTTTTCTCAAATTATTAGATTCCCGTATCACTGGTATTGTGTTGAGTATCGCAGCGATAATTTTAGTATTCTATGGTTTACAAGCAGGAAATTGGAGCGATTTCTTCCAACAATGGCAAACTAGCCGTTTTATTCATGTAATGAGTTTAGATTTTTGTCTACTTTGTCTGCTTTTTCCCGCACTTTTGGGTGATGATATGGCAAGACGGGGGATGAAAAATTCTGTTTTATTTTGGTTAGTGGCTTTGGTTCCTTTATTTGGTCCGTTGGTTTATTTATCAGTGCGGAAACCATTACCAGATAATACTCAAGAACAAGTAATTACCCAGCAACAAACAGCGATGAATTAAATATTTTGTGAATAGTTCTAGGGAATGTTACAGCATTAATTTTATTAAATCAATAATTATTATTTATTGATTTATTTATTGATTTATTTATAAATTAATTGCTGCAACAAACCTGTATTCATAACAGTATTAATTACTTATTAAATGATTAACCGATAGTAACTTGACTTGTATCAACATTAGTTGCACCATTTACACTTTTGGCGACAGAAACCATTTTATTTAAAATATCTTGACTGGGAACCGTTCCTTTTAAAACTACTGTAGAACTAGTTTGAGCAACCCAAAGAGTATCAATATCATCCAATTGGGAATCTTCATCAAAAGCTAATGCAACTCGTTTTGCTAAACCACTTTGGTCGTATTCACCATTTAATCCTACACGTTCTGGGGGTACTGATTGGGTAGTATTAGAAGTTTGTTGTGTTGATTGTTGTGCTTGTGTCGATTGCGCTGCTTGTGTTGGTTGTGGGGTAGGATTTACTTGGGCATTTTTGGGTTTTGCCATTCCAAAAAGTCTTTTTAACCAGCTCATAATATTAAATCTCCAATTA
>JBHJOU010000596.1:0-4076 GCA_050329355.1 Rivularia sp. (in: cyanobacteria) | reverse complement strand
AACTCCTAACTCCTAACTCCTAACTCCTAACTCCTAACTCCTAACTCCTAACTCCTAACTCCTAACTCCTAACTCCTAACTCCTAACTCCCCATTCCCAAACCTGCTAAATATCCGGTTGTCCAAGCGCTTTGGAAGTTAAAACCGCCGGTAACACCATCAATATCAAGAATTTCTCCGGCAAAGTAAAGTCCTTTTACCAAACGGCTTTCCATTGTTTTAAAGTTGACTTCTTTAAGTTTAATTCCGCCGCAGGTCACAAATTCGTCTTTAAAAACTCCTTTACCACCGATGGTGTATTCTCCTTGAGTGAGTTCCTCTACTAACTTATTTAAATCTTTTTTAAGTAATTCTGCCCAGCGTGTTTCTTTTTCTATACCGGCGCGGCAGATGAGATACTGCCATAAACGATGGGGTAATTTAATTCCTCGGTGTAAGGCGATCGCCCTTTTTCCATGTTCGCTTTTGACCTGTAATAATTCTTTTCGCAATTGTTCTTGATTAAAATTAGGTAGCCAATTAATAGATAAAGTACCTTTATAGCCGCACTCATGGAATATTCTCGCACCCCAAGCCGAAAGTTTTAGTACCGCAGGACCACTTAAACCCCAATGAGTAATTAGTAACGGTCCAACTTGTTCAAGTTGAGGTTTCCCCGGTACTGATATACGTAGCTGTACGGGGTCAACACTAACACCAGCTAAGTCTCGCAATTCTTGATCTAAAATATTGAAGGTAAATAAAGAAGGAACTGTTGGTTCAACTTGATGACCTAATTGTTTGGCGATTTTGTAACCTACAGGATTACTACCAGTTGCCAACAATAATTTATCGCATTGCAAAACTTCTCCAGATTTAAGTACAATTTCAAATCTAGATTTATCTTCTAATTCTTGAAATTTCACCGCTACTACAGGTGAACCCGTGCGAATTTCTACCCGATAAGCACAAGCAGTTTTAATCAAGCAATCTACAATTGTTTCCGAATTATCAGTAATAGGAAACATCCGTCCATCGGCTTCAGTTTTTAGCTTCACTCCCTCACAAGTAAACCAATTTACAGTATCTTGAGCTTGAAAACGAGAAAAAGCACCCAATAAAGCTTTTGAACCTCTGGGATAATTTTGGACAAAACTTGGAGGATCGAAAACAGCGTGAGTCACATTACAGCGCCCCCCGCCAGAAATCCGCACCTTCGCCAATAATTCGCGACTTGCTTCAAGTAAAATAACAGAGGCATTCTCGTTGGTTTTAGCAGCTGAACAAGCCGCAAAAAACCCAGCAGCCCCACCACCTACAATTACAATTTTTAATGGTTGCAACTTCCGAACTATTTATAAACTAATTCTTATAGTAAAGAAAAACCCGCCATTTTACCTGTACATCTAAAAAGTACAGATCAAAAAGGCTAGCTAAAAACGCCACCAAATTTTTTGCACATAGCTCAGAATCCCGAAAGCAATTGCAGCCAAGAATAACAGCAAAATAACTCCCCCAGGAACAAAAGTCAGGATACCGAAACCCCTGAGTACCCATACCGCGATCGCAATTCCCAGAAACATCCCAAAAGCTTGGGTTAATTTTTGATTCAATTTAGATGATTGGTTCACCTCATATTCCTCTTTAATCAACAGTGTTTGTGACATTTTAGCTAAAAAGGTCTGCATGTTTAAGGTCAAAGGTCAAAGTTTAAAATTTATAACTCTTAACTCTTAACTCCTAACTCCTCATTCCGGTGGTATTAACTCTTTAACATCAACTCTTCACAATATTAGTGATAATGTTGACATATTTTTAGGTAAATTTTGGGAATAATAGACTAAAGTCAAACCTAGTTCCGGAATACTTGTATATTGGACTGGAATTAGAATATTAGAATAAGGCTCTATATAAATTATGAAAATTAAAAATTAAAAATTATATAGTTCTTATTCTTTGTCAAAGTGTGTGTGGAATATCGAGGAGCAAGCGAAATATTATGTCTGCGTCTTTTTTCTCAGACTTATTTACTACAGGTTCTGATATGACTTGGAGTCAGGATAACCAAGCAGCATTACTGAACGGCGAAATTTTAGTAGAAACACGTTCTCATAATGCTTGGGGTGGCTGTGTTAGCGCCAAAATGTATTTACCACTAGTACGTTCTCAAGTTTGGCAAAATATAACTGATTATCCACGTTGGGTACAGTATTTTCCTGATATTACCAAGAGTGAAATTATACACAAAGGCGAAGTCAAACGTCTGTATCAGGCAGCACAAAAAGTTTTTATGATGTTTACGGCGAAAGTCGATATATATTTAAACGTAGTCGAAGATTTTGGCAACAAAATCCAATTTAAACTTGATAAAGGTACTTTTCATGATTTCAGTGCGGATATCAAGTTGCAAGACTATGGTAACGGTACTCTGTTGACTTATTCAGTACAAGCCACTCCCATAATTCCTATACCTTCAATGTTTATTCAACAAGCGATGAATTTTGAATTGCCTGCTAATATGCGTAAAATGCGACAAGTCCTTTGTAAGGGAATGTAAAAACGATGTCACAGGCAAATGAAATTCTTAACTTTTGGTTTGGTAATCCGGACGACGCGGACTACGGTAAATCCAAAAAAGTTTGGTTTGCGAAAGAACCAGAGTTTGATGAAGAACTACGAAGACGTTTTCTTACAGATTACGAAAAAGCAGCAGCAGGATACTTAGATGAATGGAAAGATTCTCCTTTGACTTGCTTGGCTTTGATTCTGCTATTAGATCAGTTTCCTCGGAATATCTTTCGCGAAACTCCCCAAGCCTTTGCTACCGACTGGGAAGCACTCTCAACCGCACATCTTGCCATAGCTCAAGGTTACGACCGTCAATTATTAAACGTACAGCGTTGGTTTGTGTACTTACCTTTTGTACACAGCGAAAATATTGACCATCAGCGTCAAGCGGTGAAGTTATTCCAGAAAGTTAGTGGGGACAAAGATAGTGCAAGTGCGATTGAAAACGCAATTCGTCATCGTTCGGTAATTGAACGTTTTGGACGTTTTCCCCATCGTAATATCATTTTGGGAAGACTTTCAACTCCAGAAGAAAAAGAGTTTTTGAAAGAACCAGGAGCGCGATTTTAGTAGTAGTTTATTAAGACACAAAGATGTAATATCAAATCGATACAAGTCTTTGTGTCTAATCAAAAATTCTAGCTAATTTTTCTGATGTTAATAAGTAAGAGGTATTTTAATCTTGAAATTAAACATTGAAATTAAATCTTGAAATTAAATCTTGAAATTTAAACTCAATATTCACGCATTACTTATTAACGTAAATTAAAAGATTTATTATCAGTTAACGCTCCCGCATTAAATAAAACCTCATCTAACTCTGATTCGGAAAATTCATAACCTAAAGTCGCAGCAAAATCAACTATCTTGGTTTTATCCCAACTCCAAACACCAAAAGTACCTTTTACAGAACACTTTTTATAGTATTCTTCGTAAACTTCTTGATTTATCATCAAATCTTTGTAGAAAGCATCAACCCGTTCTAATGACATAAAACCCGATCTCCTCAGTGGTGCAAATTATTTATTAAAAACTACATACTTAAAGTTGTAGATTTGGTTTCAGATAACTTCCTATTCATAGCTTGGGAGTAGTTATACGGATAAATTTCATAGATGTTCATGAAAAAATATTGTTCCAACACTACCACCTCAAAACAATCTATGAATCAGTCTGGAACGCAAAAAGCTAATCATATGTATTATTTTATTTACGTATTATTAGTCGCACCAGGAGGAAAACACGTATTATTAGTCACCAGTAAAGGTCGAAGGTGCTTGTCGATTAATCACAAGGCTGTAGTTGGTCCCAAAAAATCCAACCTTGAGTCCCATCGGCAAGTTTAATTTGGACAAAATCACCTTGAGTCTTTAAGTATAAAACTTTCTCAGCTTGATTCAATTCTTTAAATCCTTCCACTTCTCTATAAGGTTGATGGCGTAATTCTGGTAATTTTGTTAATTCCGTGGGAGCAACAACGCGACACAGTTGGGGTTGTTGTGATAGCAAATTGCTGTGTTGCGAATTGGC
>JBHJOU010000574.1:0-15057 GCA_050329355.1 Rivularia sp. (in: cyanobacteria) | reverse complement strand
TAGAAGTAGCTTGGCAGGTATGCGATAAATTTGATTTACAGACCGATATTTGGCGGGGTAGAATCTTACGCGCAGTTCGCGATCGCGAAAAAAAAGGAGGAGACGGACGCGGTACCGGCTTTCTCAAATGGCTCAAGGAACGGGAAATTAGTAAAAGTAATGCCTATGCTTTGATTCAATTAGCCAACAGCGCCGACACTCTCCTACAATCCGGTAAACTGGAAGTCGCATCTATCAATAACTTTAGTAAACGAGCCTTTGTTGAAACCGCCAAAGCATCACCAGAAGTACAGGTAATGGTGAGTGAAGCCGCACAAAATGGATCTCGCATTACTAAAAGAGAAGTAAAGCAGCTTTCTGAAGAATGGACTGCAATGTCTTCGGAATTATTACCGGAATCAGTGAAACAAAAAGCAGCGGATAATACCCTTCCACCCCGCTATCTTGCGCCGTTGGTAAAAGAGATGGAAAAATTACCACAACTCCATCAAGCAGTCATTCAAGATGAAATTACCGCTAATCCAGATGTTGAAACCCTCAAACAGGCTACAACTGATGCTCGTTATCTAGCAAAATATCTCAAAGCTGCCGTACAAGTACAAGCCCTTTCTTCCCAAGAAGTCGATATCGAAACAGCGTTAGAAGAAGCCCAAAGAGTCGGATGCATGAACATAGCTGCTGATTTAGTTAATCAAGCATCCCAGATAGAGCAAACCATCGCTAAGTTATATATGACGTGGAAACGCATCGCCAATTTATCAGATCGGCTTTATGTAGATACAGGTGCTTCTACACCCCATTTGAGATCACTACTTGATTGTTTAGAACCCCTCGGTGGTGAAGTCATGGAATTAAGGATTAGTGGTACTACTGAACGTACAGTCCGTTTGCAAATTCAAGAAACAGAATAATTACCAGAAAATCCACAGCAAAATCCCCCACATACCCCATACTATTCCCTATTCCCTATTCCCTATTCCCTATTCCCCCCAACCCTTTATTACAAGTTTATAACCAAGCATCATGATAATCGCTCAATTATCGTCAATTATGAATATTGCTCCACGCAGTTGGAGATTAAGCTTTGCAGCCTTGTCTAATCCTTTGTTATATCCAAATAAAGTGTTCTCTACATTTGCTCCACTGAGGTCAGCATGGCTTAAATTAGCACCGACCAAATAAGCACTACTTAAATTCGCAGCAGCTAAAAATGCATTGCGAAAGTTTGTATAGCTTCCATTAGAATTAACTAAATTAGCGTAGCGTAAATCGGCACCGGATAAATTAACACAGCTAAGATTTGCATTACTGATATCAGTACCGCGTAAGTCAGCATTCTTTAAAACAGCATCGCTCAAATCGCTACCAGACAAATCAGCCTCACTCACATTTGAAATACTCAAGTTAGCTTCTCGTAGATCGGCACCCACTAATTGAATTCCATTTAGTAAGGTTTGGCTAAGATTAGTATTTCGCATATTAGCACCTGCTAAGTAAGCATATTGCAGATGAACTCTGCTCAAATCAGCACCGCTAAGATTAGCGCGAGTTAAATTAACACCATTTAATCTGCTACCAGGAAAATCTCTTTCTCCTGCTGCGTAACGTTGAAGTAGTTCAGTTGAACTCGATGCCATTAATACAGCAGGTAATTTCTTCTCATCCACGTGATTCATTTGACTGCTTACGCTTGAATTCAATTTAAAGCTTAATTCAAAAATCTTTAAATATTACTCTTTAATCATGACAGTTTATTTTACTGTCTCAAAAACATTACCTTTAAAGACAATTGTCTTGGCACCGAGTTATTACGGATATATGACACTTCATTTAGTGGCATAGTTTAGGAAAGAGGGTTAGTTGACAGTTGACAGTTGACAGTTGACAGTTAACCCATTACCAATTCCCAATTACCAATTACCCATTACCAATTCCCAATTCCCAATTCTTAATTCTTAATTCCTGTTGTTGCGATACCGCGTATAAATTGGCGCTGTCCGATGAGGAATAATAACATTACAGGTACGGTGGTAATGGTGACTGCTGCCATTAATAAAGGCCAATTATTGGTAAATTGCTCTTGAAATTCAGCTAAAGCCAGTTGTACCGTTCTTAGTTCCGGTTTAGTTGTAAATACTAAAGGCTTAAATAAATCGTTCCATTCACCAATAAAAGTAAATAAAAACAGCGTTACCAATGCCGGACGGGCCAAAGGTAACATTACTTGCCACAATATTTGTAATCTATTTGCTCCGTCTATGGCTGCTGCCTCTTCTAATTCTACGGGAATACTCTGAAAATACTGCCGCAGTAAGAAAATACCGAAACCATTCGCAGCAGTGGGTAAAATCAGCGCCCAGTAGGTATTTATTAAATGTCCCCATTTGAGTACTAAGAATACAGGAATCACCAGTAATTGAAAAGGAATTACCAAAGTCGCTAAAACAATCAATAGTAATAGCGAACGTCCTTGAAACTTCAACCTGGCTAATGCGTAACCTGCCAATGCCGAAGTTATAATTTGAAAAGAGGTTACACAAACAGCGACTAAGGTAGAGTTAGCAAACGCTAGTAAAAACTTACCTCGCCCCCATGCATCGCGGTAATTGGTTACATTCCAGTTATTTCTTGGTAACACATATAGAGTCGTTCCGGTGGTTGCGAATGATGTTAGGAACACCACAATTAGCGGTAATAGGATAATTACCGCCAACAGCAATAGTACTCCTAGGGTCAAAAAATTACCGTATTTTCGCGTCCGGCTTGGTTTAAACATAAATAAATCTTTATCCAAGCATTAGTTTTTCTGTTACTAGAGCAATCGCCCCCAGCAACAGCTAATCTATAACATAGTGGCTTGTTAAGTAAAATTAAACCACGTAAATTCCGTTAATGATGAAGAGTAAACCATGAAGCGCAAAACTGCACCTAACTGATGCTGGTTATTAACATAAAGCAATTTATACCTCTGACTTGATATCCGTAAAGGTTGGTTTGTGACAAATCTCATGACTTCATTCAAACTTCATCATTTTGTATCAAATATCATATTTAGGAGGGAACCCAAGATGCAGGAGCTTATAGCCCCATCTGAACTAGATTATCGCAGCGAAACATATAAAGACGCTTTTAGCCGCATTAACGCCATTGTGGTTGAGGGAGAACAAGAGGCATACGATAATTATTTATCACTAGCGCAATTACTACCAGATAAAAAAGATGATTTAGTTCGTCTTTCAAAAATGGAGATGCGTCACAAAAAAGGTTTTCAAGCTTGTGCTAAAAATCTCGAAGTAACGGCTGATATGGAATTTGCCAAGAAATTTTTTGCTCAACTGCATCAAAATTTCCAAGACGCAGCCGCACAAGAAAAAGTTGTCACCTGTCTGCTAATTCAATCTTTGATTATTGAATGCTTTGCGATCGCCGCTTATCATATCTTTATTCCAGTAGCAGATGCTTTTTCTCGTAAAATTACTGAGGGTGTTGTTCAAGATGAATATACTCACCTCAACTTTGGAGAAGTTTGGTTAAAGGAACATTTTGCAGAATCCAAAGCTGAACTAGAAGAAGCCAACGCCCAAAACTTGCCTATTATCTGGAGAATGCTTAATGAAGTAGAGCAGGATGCCGAAAATATGGCAATGGGTAAAGATGCTTTGGTAGAAGACTTTATGATTCAATACGGAGACGCATTGAGTAATATTGGCTTCACAACTCGCGAGATCATGCGTCTTTCTGCATACGGACTTAGAGCCATATAAATCGCAGTAGACAGTCTTGTTTAACAACAGGAAAATTAGCCATTTTATTGCTCCTCGGCTTTTCTCGCCCTAAATCATAGGGTACCGTTTACGGTTTTCCAGAGGAGCAGTTCTTATGGTGTTTATTTATATTCCACACCTTTAATCCTTTCACAAAGCATAAGCCGAAATTAACAGTTCATGTTTGGTTTAATCGGACATCTCACAAGTTTAGAACACGCGCAAAGAGTAGCAAAAGAATTAGGCTACCCAGAATATGCCGACCAGGGGTTAGATTTTTGGTGTAGCGCTCCACCCCAAATAGTAGATAATATTACGGTAACAAGTGTAACCGGACAAAAAATCGAAGGGCGGTATGTAGAATCTTGCTTTTTACCGGAAATGCTGGCTTCTCGTCGGATGAAGGCTGCCACTCGCAAAATCCTAAATGCGATGGCTCATGCCCAAAAGCATGGTATAAATATCACTGCTTTAGGTGGTTTTTCTTCGATTATTTTTGAGAATTTTAAGTTAGAACAAATTCCTCAAATCCGCAACATCAAATTAGAGTTTGAACGGTTTACTACAGGAAATACTCATACTGCTTACATTATTTGTCGGCAAGTAGAGCAAGCCTCGACAAAACTTGGGATAGAACTAAATAATGCAACAGTTGCGGTATGTGGTGCTACGGGAGACATTGGTAGCGCCGTTTGTCGTTGGTTGGATGCCAAGACAAATGTTAAGGAACTGTTATTGATAGCGCGTAACGTCGAACGCCTTTCATCCTTGCAATCTGACCTCGGTCGTGGAAAAATAATGGGTTTAGAGGAAGCGTTGCCCCTAGCAGACATTATTGTTTGGGTGGCTAGTATGCCCAAAGGTGTGGAAATTGACCCCACGATGTTGAAAAAACCTTGCTTGTTAATTGATGGCGGCTATCCTAAAAATTTAGGAACCAAAATTCAGCATCCGGAGGTGTATGTACTCAACGGCGGCATTGTAGAGCATTCTCTCGACATTGACTGGAAAATCATGAACATTGTCAACATGGATGTTCCAGCACGTCAACTTTTTGCTTGTTTTGCCGAGTCAATGTTGCTTGAATTTGAAAAGTTGTACACTAACTTTTCTTGGGGACGCAATCAGATTACCGTAGAGAAAATGGAGCAGATTGGTCAAGTGTCCGTCAAGCATGGATTTCGACCGCTGCTAGTGTGACGACGGTTAACAGTTAATACAGGGACTACAAAAAATCATCACGATTTAACAAGCCGCTATTATTGCCTGCTCAACAAAGGATATTTTTGCTGAGGGGGTTCTTTAGTAGTTAACGGTTAACGGTTGATAGTTATGAGTTAAGAGTCAGAATTTATTCATATATTTTCTCAGCTCATAACTCATAACATTCATAACTTGATAACTCACAACTAATTATTTAAACAATGGCTACAACACAAGAGCGTAAACCGCTACTTTTGGACTTTGAAAAGCCCCTTGCAGAACTAGCAAGCCGAATTGAGCAGATTCGTAAACTTGCCGAAGAAAATGGCGTTGATGTGACTACTCAGATTCATCAATTAGAAGCACGCGCTATGCAATTACGGGAAGAAATTTTCAGCAGTCTATCCCCTACCCAGCGGCTACAAGTTGCTCGTCATCCCCGTCGTCCCAGTACTCTGGACTACATTCAAGCAATTACCGATGAATGGATCGAACTACATGGCGATCGCTGTGGTTCGGATGATCCGGCTTTAGTCGGTGGAGTCGCACGTTTGTTAAATCAATCTGTAGTAATTTTAGGGCATCAAAAAGGACGAGACACTAAAGATAATATTGCTCGTAATTTTGGCATGGCTTCTCCTGGAGGATACCGCAAAGCATTACGGTTGATGGAACACGCTAACAAGTTTGGAATGCCCATCGTTACTTTTATCGATACTCCCGGTGCTTTACCTACGGTTATCGCCGAGCGCCAAGGTCAAGGTGAAGCAATTGCTTATAATTTACGAGAAATGTTTTCTTTCGACGTTCCCATTATCTGTACCGTTATCGGTGAAGGTGGTTCCGGTGGGGCGCTTGGTATTGGAATTGGCGATCGCGTCATGATGTTTGAACATTCTGTATACACCGTGGCAACTCCTGAAGCTTGTGCGGCGATTTTATGGAAAGATGCAGGGAAGGCACCCCAAGCAACGGCAGCTTTAAAAATAATTTCTCACGACCTGAAAAATTTGGGGATTATCGACCAAATATTAACAGAACCAATTGGTGGCGCTCATTCTGACCCTTTGCAAGCCGCTCGCACTCTCAAAACAGCGTTATTAGAGAACTTGGAAATACTCAACGGTTTTACCAACGAAGAAAGAAAAGAAATGCGCTACCAAAGATTCCGCAAAATGGGAATTTTAACCGAAGCCGAAGAGTAATAGCTTCCTATAGATTGCCATTGACTGCGGCAATGTTATAATTGCCTATGTTGCTTAACATTTATTAACAATAATCTTTGTTTTGTCATAGGCAAACAGAAATTAATGTCATAGGCAATTGATGACTTCTGGTCATCTGAGAGTGAATCGAAGCTGGCATTTATCGATAAATTGCAAGTTTTAACATTTAGTTAAAATCTCGATCACATCACTAGGGACTATTTTTTATAGTGAAAAAAAGACAGCCCCTTGTGAAAAAGTTTTAGTAAACAAATTTACCTTGTTAATGGAGCATCGCAGTTTTTGGTTGGGTTAATCTATATTATTTAGGCTGTTTTCTTGTGGAATAATTCCTTTTATCAATAGGACTAAACAACTAATGATTTCAAAAAAACGGTATGGTTGAACATAAAAAACGTGCCTTGATTACTGGTGCAAGCAGCGGTATTGGCAAACAAACAGCTTTGGCTTTTGCATCTTCGGGAATCGATGTTGCCTTATTAGGTCGTTCTACCGAGAAATTAGCAGCAGTAGAAAATGCTGTGATTAAAGCTGGAGTCCAAGCTAAAATTTATGCAGTGGATTTAGCAAACCTATCGAAAGTCCAAGAACACATATCTCAAGTAGCATTGGACTTTGGTAAAATAGATATTCTAGTAAACAATGCTGGTATGGGTTATACCGCCACATTGAGCCAAACATCTTTAGCTGACTGGCAAAAAGTAATCGATTTGAATCTTACGAGCGTATTTGAATGTATTAAGGGAATTTTACCCTCGATGCGCGAACAAAAAAGAGGCACAATTATTAATGTAGCTTCCATTGCCGGCAAACAGGCATTTGCTAACTGGGGAGCCTACAGCGTTAGCAAGGCTGGCGTAATTGCTCTTTCTCAAGCCCTGGCTCAAGAAGAACGGAAGAATGGAATTCGTGTAACAGCCGTCTGTCCCGGTGCAGTAAATACAGAACTTTGGGATTCAGAAACCGTGAATGCGGACTTTGACCGTTCAAATATGCTTACACCAGAGATTGTTGCTCAATCGATTCTCCACACCGCATTACTACCAAGACAAGCTGTTGTTGATGAATTAATTTTAATGCCTAGTGCTGGGGTCTTATAAATTATCAGTTGTCAACTATTCTTCGATTGGCGATCACTTACCAGTCACGACAATAATTCACAATTAATAGCACAATTACTAATTCACGATACGTAATTATTCCCCAATCAACTACTTTTATCAGTTTGATACCAGGGTGAATTACGTGGTCTCGCATTGGGTGGATACAATATTTACTCAAATTGCGGATTATTTCGTCACCGTAAATTGTAATTGCTCACACCTTGATTTATCACCCATTCACCCCCCTTTTAATTAAGA
This sequence comes from Rivularia sp. (in: cyanobacteria), assembly GCA_050329355.1. Taxonomy (GTDB): domain Bacteria; phylum Cyanobacteriota; class Cyanobacteriia; order Cyanobacteriales; family Nostocaceae; genus Rivularia. The sequence goes on along the minus strand of JBHJOU010000574.1, from coordinate 7,503 downwards.
CTGACATCATGACTATTGCTAGTTCTAACGGTTCCAATGCTTCTCAATCTCCTCTGATTACGAACTTAGAAGATGCCGTAAATCCCAGACCAGACCGCAATACTAAAGCTGGCTCGCAACCTAATTTACATCCTCCCTCAGAGGAACACATGGAGCAGATGAAGGATGCTGTCAGAACCATGCTTTTAGGAGTTGGAGAAGATCCGGAAAGAGAAGGGTTACTCAAAACACCCAAGCGGGTAGCAGAAGCAATGCGATTTCTGACAAGTGGTTACAGTCAATCTTTAGAAGACCTAGTTAATGGGGCTATATTTGACGAAGGTCACAACGAAATGGTATTGGTTCGCGATATCAACTTTTTTAGTTTGTGTGAACACCATATGTTACCGTTCATGGGTAAAGCTCATGTTGCTTATATTCCCAATCAAAAAGTTGTGGGGCTAAGCAAACTGGCTCGAATTGTAGAAATGTATTCTCGTCGTTTACAAGTACAAGAACGTTTAAATCGACAAATTGCCGAAGCTATTCAAGAAATTCTCGAACCACAAGGTGTTGCCGTAGTCATGGAAGCTACACATATGTGCATGGTAATGCGGGGAGTTCAAAAACCCGGTTCTTGGACTGTAACCAGTGCTATGTTAGGAGTTTTCGAGCAAGAGCAGAAAACCCGCGAAGAATTTTTTAGTTTGATTCGTCACCAACCGAGTTTTTTTTAATAGGGAATAGGAAATAGGGTTGGGGGGAATAGGGAATAGTTTTTTTGTCTCCCTGTCCCCTTATCCCCTCTCTTTTAATTTCTCAAACAACTGACTAACTTGATTTAAATCCTTATCTCCAGGTGCTGTTTCTACGCCGCTTGATAAATCAATGCCGTTGGGTTTTAGTTTATTTAGGGCTTCTAAAACATTTTGAGGAGTTAATCCTCCAGCAAGAAACCAGGGACAGTCGGGGTTAAATTGTTGTAGCATATCCCAATTTAATGTTTTACCTGTACCTCCCAATTGTTGGGGATGATAAGCATCAAGTAATAAGGTATCTACATATTTTGTGTAGGTTTTTGCTCGATCAAAATCATCGGCAGTCTTGATTCGTAAAGCTTTGATAATTTCTATATTTGGCAAATAGTCACGCAGTTGTTGACAAAAGTCAAGCAATTCGTCTCCGTGGAGTTGTACACCTGTTAATCCAGTTTCTACGACAGTTTGAGCGATTTCTTCTTTGCTAGAGTTTGCGAAAACACCGATTTTATCGGTTTGCTGCGGTAACTGCTCGATTACCGCTTTTATTTGCTCTGAGTTGACATACCTCGGTGATGAAGGTACGCAAATAAATCCTAATGCTGTTGCACCAAGAGAAGCAATGGTTTTACCCTGGTGTGGTTGAGTGATTCCGCAGATTTTTACTCGCATATAATTATGAATAGGAATATGAATATTTGTAGCGAAATTTGAAAAAATTGTAAATTCTTACGACATATTTAGGTTATTTTCTCAGCAATTTTTATAATTTTGATGGCTTATATATTTTGTCTCTTCATTTAGGAGAAGAAGCTTTGATTTCATCACTATTATTAGCAGTTCAACCAACAGTTCCCTCCACACCTAGTTGGAATCCTACTGTAGGAATAATCATTAGCGTTTGCTGTTTGATTACAGTTTTACTAGCTCCCAGGATTATTCGTTATCCCCAGGTAGGACCAAAGTTCCCCGGTTTACCTCTGCCTTTGAGTGTACCAGCATTTGTTGGTGCTATGTGCTTTGGTCATCTTCTCGGTGTAGGTATTGTTTTAGGATTGACTAATATCGGTCGTTTGTAGAAATGTAGAGACGCGATATATCGCGTCTTTGATATATCATCGCGTCTGTGATATATCATCGCGTCTGTGAATATATCCCGTCTCTAATCAACGTTTTCATCTTGATGATGAGTTTCATTTTTATCACGTTTCAGGGCTTCTTCTAAAGCTTGAATTTGTTCTCTACGTGCCTCTAATTCTAAAGTGCGACGTGCCAAATCTTGATTTTGTAAAGTCAAGTTTTGTCTCCAATATTCAGCACGCTCGGCTTCTTGACGAAGAAAATCTGGAGAAATTCCGGTGGTAAGATATTTTTGTACTAGTTCCAATACCCAGTTGCTAGCGTCTTCAATTTTTTCAATTTCCCCTGTAGCAGAAAGTTCTACTAAAACGAGCAATTTTTCGGTGAAATGTTTACCTTTTCCCAGAAGAATAACAGCTTCTTCTGGAATCATTGCCCACATATTTTCAGTTTCTTGACGCGCTAACAAGCGTAATTCGGATTGAACTAAAAATTCATTTTTATGCACCTGGGCTAGATATAACATGGTTTTAAAAAGTTAGGAGTTAGGAGTTAGGAGTTAGGAATTAGGAGTTAGGAGTTAGGAATTAGGAGAATTAGTTAAGAATCAAATTCCCGGTATTAAAGAACTTTGCAATTCAATGAGCTACAAAGATAAATAATCAAAAATCTTATGGAATTGGCATCCCTGCCGGTGCAATTGTACTCTTTTAAACTCATCACTCCTAACTCATAACTACTGAATGCCTTTAAGGCGATCGCGCAAAATTTCGGCTTGTTTTTGGGCTTCACTCAAAGCATCTCTGGCTCCTTGTACCACGTCTGCGGGTGCTTTATCAACAAATTTGGAGTTGCTCAATCTACCAGTTAAAGATTGTACTTCGGCTTCTATTTTACTGAGATTTTTCTCTAGTTTGCTACGTAAGGCTTCCATGTCGATTACACCTTCGAGGGGAAGCAGTATTTGTACGGTACCAAAAACCCCTGTTGCAACTTCACCTAATTCTGCGGGTTTTGATGATTCTACTTGAGCGAGATTTGATTCGGAAGATGATTTGAAGAATCTTTTGTGCAATTCTTGTCTTTTTTGGCTAGAAAGTAGGTATATTCTGATGAACCATAGTGAATAACCAAGTCCGACAAGTTTAAAAAATGTTCCAAAGAAAGGGATGTCATCTACGGTAATTGCTACAGCATAAGCTACTCTGACTAAGGTAATTGTCAGGAAACCTAAGATAATTAATCTTAAAGCACTTTGAGTATTTTTCTTCGTTACTTGATCGCTCCGCAGTTTGTCAGCAATAGTTAAATTCTCAACCTTTGCCAAATCTTTAATGTAAGATGCTCCAGTATTAAGAATTTGACGTTCTTTAACGCTTTCGCTTTGCAAATTTACGTTTACTTTTACCGCAGGCTTAACGTCTGCTTCTGCTCGTAAGTTGCGAATTGTGCGAATTGTGCCGATTAACAGTTCAAATTCTGCTTCTAATTCTCCATTAATTAATTTTGCGTCTGCTTGAGGATAGCTTTGTAATGATAAACTTAAATTGGAATATGTTCCTTGTTGAGTCAAAGTATGCCAAATCTCTTCGGTAATATGAGGCATAAAAGGACTAAGAAGTTTTAAAATTCCTTCTAATACATATGCTAAAGTTTGTTGTGCTACTCGTCGCGATGTTGGTTCTGCATCTTCTTGTAAACGAGATTTAACTAGTTCAATATACCAATCACAAAAATCACCCCAGATAAATTCGTAAAGTCCCTTAGCAGCTTCTCCCATGCCATACTTGTCCATATAATTGTTAGTTTCTTGGACAGTTTGATGGTAGCGAGACAAAATCCATTTATCGCTTAATTCTGTTGCTGTGGGTTCTCCCAATTGTTGCGGTGTTTGTTCGTCCAAATTCATCATTACAAATCGAGCGGCATTCCACAATTTATTAGCAAAGTTGCGTGATGCTTCGACAGAGGGGGATTCATCGGTTTTACGGTTGTAATCTAAGCGGATATCTTGTCCGACACCAATAACTTCTTTAACCAAGGTGTAGCGGACAGCATCGGTACCGTATTTATCCATTAATAATAACGGGTCAATACCATTTCCCTTGGATTTGGACATTTTTTTCCCGTTTTCATCCAGTATCAAGCCGTGGATGTAAACATCTTTAAAGGGCATTTCTCCGGTAAAATGACTAGCCATCATGGTCATTCTTGCTACCCAGAAAAAGATAATATCAAAGCCAGTTACTAAAACACTGGTAGGATAATATTTTTTTAAATCCTCGGTTGATTCGGGCCATCCCAAGGTAGAAAAGGGCCATAAACCTGAAGAAAACCAAGTATCAAGTACGTCGGCATCTCTTTCTAATTGGACATTTTCGCCAAATTGTGCTTTGGCTTTTTCCCAAGCCTCTGTTTCATTTTTTGCGACTATAAACGGTGTATTATCAGTAATTTCACCATTAGTTTGACTAACAGCGTACCAAGCCGGAATTTGATGTCCCCACCACAACTGACGAGAAATACACCAATCTTTCAATTTTACCAACCAATCTTTGTAAACTTTTCCCCAACGTTCGGGATAAAATTCGGGAGACTGCTTCTCATTGAAAAATTCCAGCGCTTTATCAGCCATGGGACGAATTTTAACGAACCACTGAGTAGAAAGCAACGGTTCTACAGGAACTTTACCACGTTCGCTGTAGGGAACGGTATGTTTATAGTCTTCAATTTTAACTAAAACGCCATCTGCTTCTAACCTAGCTATAACATTTTTACGAGCCACAAAACGGTCTTGACCTTGAAATTCTCCGGCATTTTCGTTCATCGTGCCGTCTTTATTCATAATATTGATAAACGGCAAATCGTGACGCTTACCCATTTCAAAGTCATTGGGGTCGTGAGCAGGTGTAACTTTTACACAACCTGTACCGAAAGTCGGATCTACTAATTCATCAGCAATGATGGGAATTTCCCGATTCATTAAAGGTAAAGTTAACGTTTTCCCGATTAAATGTTGATAGCGATCGTCGTTGGGATTCACAGCTACTCCAGTATCTCCTAACATGGTTTCCGGACGAGTTGTAGCTACTTCCAGATAGCCGGAACCATCGGTGAGCGGATAACGAAAATGCCAAAGTTTGCCGTCAACTTCTTTCTGATCAACTTCCAAATCGGAAACTGCCGATTGAGAAGCAGGACACCAATTAACTAGGTAATTTCCCCGATAAATTAAACCTTCTTCATAAAGACGCACGAAAGCTTCAAGAACAGCTTTGGATAAGCCTTCATCCATCGTAAACCGTTCTCGCGTCCAATCCACCGAAACACCCAAACGCCGCAATTGTCCGACAATAGTTCCTTTAGATTGAGCTTTCCAATCCCAAGCACGTTCTAAAAACTTTTCACGTCCGACATCGTAACGAGTCTTACCTTCTTCCTTAAGTTGGTTGTCAAGGATTGTTTGTACCGCTATACTCGCATGATCCGTTCCGGGAAGATACAGGGCATTACATCCTTTCATGCGGTGATAGCGCACCAGACAATCAATCAAAGTATTATCAAAAGCATGACCCAAATGCAACTTTCCGGTAACATTCGGTGGTGGAATGACGATAGTATAAGGTTCACCACTGTGATTAGGATCAGCTTTGTACAAAAGTTTCTCTTCCCAAAACTTCTGCCATTTAGCTTCGGTAGAAAAAGGCTCGTAAAGACTTGGAAGGTTGGTAGTCATGTTGGGAAAACTCCGGCTTGTCGGGACTTTTATAAACTTTAATAAATTTTGCCACAGGCTTGCCTTTATCTAGACAAAATTCTCAAAAATCGAATTAACTTATTGCAGTTGAGTGAGTTGGGGGGAGATGGAAAAATCTAGGCAACCATGTGGCTCCCACTACAAATTCTTGAGTGCCGCCCTCTTAACTGATAACTCTTTATATATAGATGTATAAACAAATATTGACTAAAAAGCATGAATATGTAAACAATACCATCATCACCTAACTAATTAGTGGTAGTAAATTATAAAGATTATTTGAATTTAATCACGGTAGACAAATTTTGTGACGTAGATGTGCTGTATTCTATTCCGAATTCTGGCAACAATCCATCTTCAAATTACGTCTTGCTAAAATCCCATAAGTTCTGTGCTATTTACTCATAGTAATTGAAATTAGTTAATTGCAATTACGACCAAAAAATAAATTGGATATAATTCCTCTAATTTATCCGGAGCAAAAATAAGACCAGTATTATTATTTCCAGGTTATATCTTGAAACATATTAATCTAAAATCTAAAATCTAAAATCTAAAATCGAATGGCAATTCAAACTGATCAACCGAGAAGTAAATTTATTTCACCTTGGGCTTATATTCCCAGCCTTTATTTTGCTGAAGGGATGCCGTATATGATTATTAATGCGGTATCGGTAGTTTTCTATAAAAATTTGGGAATTGATAACGCTGAAATCACATTTTGGACAAGTATAATTAACCTACCTTGGGTTGTAAAAATGTTTTGGGGACCAGCGGTTGATATTTATTCAACAAAAAGAAGATGGTTGCTGACTATGCAGTTTGCCATGTGTATCTGCTTGGGTATATTAGCTTTATCTTTTCAATTACCAACATCAAGCTTCTTTTCTGTTTCCTTGGTAATACTATTAGTTGGAGCATTTATTTCTGCTACTTATGATATTGCCACAGATGGCTTTTATATGTTGGCATTAACTGAAAAGAAACAAGCTTTTTTTGTGGGAATTCGCACTCTATCCTATCGACTAGCAATTATCTTTAGTACAGGATTTTTAGTTTATTTAGCAGGAAGCTTAGAAAAGTCTACCGAGAATATTCCTTTAAGTTGGAGTATTACTCTTGGATTTGCATCTTTCATTTTTGCAATACTTTTTATATTTCATCTTTTTATTCTGCCACAACCAGAATCAGGAAGAAAAACTTATACAGAATCTACAAGAAATGATATTCCTTTTTTAACAGTAATTCGCTCCTATTTTGCCCAACCTAATATCATTCCTATTTTAGGATTTATCTTACTTTATCGATTGGGTGAGGCGATGCTGCTCAAAATAGCAACTTTGTTTTTATTAGATGAAAGAACTGCTGGTGGTTTGGGTTTAACTACATCACAATATGGTTTAGTATATGGAACATTTGGCGTAATTTCGTTAATTAGTGGCGGTATTTTAGGTGGGTTAGTAATTGCTAAATATGGGTTAAAAAAATGCTTGTTTCCAATGGCTTTAGCATTAAATTTACCGGATTTATTTTATGTTTATATGGCTTACGCTAAACCACCATTAGAATTAGTTTATCCTTTAGTTTCCTTGGAACAATTTGGTTATGGTTTAGGATTTACAGCTTTTACAGTGTACTTAATGTACATTTGCAAAGGCGAATATAAAACCTCTCACTTTGCCATCTCTACAGGATTAATGGCATTAGGTTTGATGCTTCCCGGTGCAATTAGTGGTGGAATTCAAGAATCGGTGGGATATCCAATATTTTTTGTGATTGTTTGTTTATTAACTATTCCTGGTATGGCGACTATCTTTTTTATTCCTTTGGATGAGGAAGAACGTAGGTTGGGCTGAGGAACTAAGCCCAACAAGCAAAAACTTTGGTATTGTTGGGTTTCACTCCGTTCAACCCAACCTACAACTACTA
>JBHJOU010000812.1:0-2744 GCA_050329355.1 Rivularia sp. (in: cyanobacteria) | reverse complement strand
GGTCGATTGAGGATAGGCACCATTGGTTTAGGTAAGTCGCAAGTTAACGGACGAAGCCGTGTTCCGGAACCTCCAGCCATAAGTACTGCTCGCATAAATCCTCCATTTCATTGGTTTCTAACAGTCGTCGCTTTATTACTGGGATTGAATCGAAGTACTGGGCTGTGAAATACGTGCAAATTCAGAATTACCAATTGGTTAGTTGGATTGAAAACTTCCAGCCCTCAATTAACAGTGTTTCATAGCCAGTCCATGCAATCAACTTTCCAATAATTGATGAATAACGTTATATGGTTCTTTATCTAGTTTGCTATGGATATTGAAATTTAGGGAACTTCCCCAAGATGCATATGGTCATAATTAGATTATCTATAAAATTGGCGCATCTTAACAAAGAAAAGATATTAAGCGTGTGGTTTCAAGGGGATAGGATTTATCAGTTCTATGATTCGTCGGTTTTTTCCGATAAATATCTGTAATCTCAGTCAATCTTGATCAAAACCCGACTTCTGTGTGAGGTGAGTTTGTAGCACGAGATAACCATACATTATGAATATCTTCTGACATTGGGAGTAATTGCAGGAAATCCCGCACCGATTCTAATTTCCATTCTAAGGGTGCAATCGGGGATATTTGGAGTTCACTCATGGCGTAACGAAGAATTGCTTCCCACAAAGCCGCAGCTTCGACAATCGGCTGTGAATCTAGCCAAACTGGAAAAATTCGAGCTTCAAACGTCAGTTTATCGGGGATGGGATGAATTAAATTTTTTAGATTAAAGTCGCAATATTTTGTTAGTTCAAGTTTTGCAATCTGCATTTTGGCTTGTTCCCAAGGTAATTCCCGAAAGCCGGATTCGTTGACTAATTTTAATAAAGTAATATCCCATTTTCCCAAGCGTCTGCATTTGGGGTTAGTTCCCACCAATCTTTTGAGATTTTCTCCATGTGCATGAAAAATATTGACTAAATTAGCAAATATATTGGCAGAACATAATGGTTTTGCATCAAAATGAATGTGAGTTGCACCCTCAACGGGAGCAGTAAAACCTAGTAGACGTGCTGTTGTTAAAAGAACTTCTAATTTTTCCAGATGATTTGTGTCAATAGGTGGTGAAATTAGCTCACAGGGACGTTCTCGCTCTCCTGGTAACGGTGCTGCGATCGCAATGGGTAAACCAGTATTATCAGCAACTCGTACCATTCCTTCTGCACTCTCTTCTGCACAAGTCCCAAATAAATTGGCAATGGGGTTAAGAACTTCGGCTTTAGTTTTTTCGGCGTTTGTTTGACGAATGATTAATTCTAAAAATCTGGTATCATCACTCACTATGCGATACCATCCCGGTGTAGGTAATTGCGATTTATTTAAATCATCTTGAATAGTTAAATCATCAACACATTTGGCGATTAAATTTCTTTGTTGATCAATTAATTCAAAACCTAAAGTCAGATTATGAAATAAAGGCTTTCCTGGAACTTTACTTGGTTCGGATTGAGGATAAAATATCCGACGTACTATTCCATTATTTGCTTGCGCTATAGAGTCAGCTAAATCTTTTCTGCTTAATCCTTTTGGTGCTAATAATTCAATTTCACAACCGATTTTCCAATTTAATTTGGACATAAAATATAATTATTTATTAGTAGCAATTCATAAATATAATTATTAAGCTAGTAGTTGCGAGCATTTTTTCTGACGAACTGTAGAGACGTTATATATAACGTCTCCCAAAGTTTATCGAAAAAACGAACTCATACTTCTTAAGATTAGTATGATTAAATATTTTATCTTCTAACAGTTTGTTGCAACGCTTGTTCAATTACTTCTCGTTGCCCCAAAATTAAATTTTTCTCAATGCGTATTTTGGCTTCCCAAGGAGAACTTTCACCCCAAAGTTTAGCAAGTTTTTCCGCATCATTATAGTTATATCCTGAATTACTATACATTTCCAAGGAAGGATTAGAACCCTGGACTTTCTGCAAAGCTTGAATTCTTGCATCTACAAGAAACTGTTCGAGAATCGCAACATCAGATTTACCCCAAAGAATTTTTCTACCCATTCTGGCTTTTGCTTCAGATACAGACTGCCCCCAATAATCTGCAAGTACGCGAGCATCCCAATAGTCATATTTACTATTAAAAAAAGCTTTGAATTCTTTTTCTTTAACTTGTTTTGTTGCTGCTTTGATAAAAATATTTTGTTCAACACTTAAAGATTTTTTCGGTGAAGTTTGATTGGCTATCTGAGCATTAACATTATTAATAGTACTAACAGAACTAACTAACAAACCTAAAGACAACAATAATATTTTCAGATTACACTTCATGATTGATGTTTCCTAATTTATATATTTGAGATATTCGTTTTTTGGAAATTTTAGAATACACTCTATCCGCAAGCTTAAAGTATTTAAACTTGCTTTCTTTTTTTGAATACAGTTCGCTATTCGGTAATTTCTGAAAAATCCCGAAATTTATGTTTATAATGACGATTTTAGCCATTACTAAGAATTAACCAAGCATACAGCATACAAAATAAGCTACTTTCACAATAAAAAAAGTAGTAACTTTTTGTAATTTATTTATAAAAATAATTTACTTTATCCGAATATATACCTAAAAATTCCCCAAATCACCAATAAGCCAAAACTAAAAACTATCTTTTAACCTTTAACCTCTAACCTCTAACCTCTAACCTTCAGGAATAGCCGCAAGTGTCACAAAACTCTGGTGGTGCGTGA
>JBHJOU010000716.1:0-4678 GCA_050329355.1 Rivularia sp. (in: cyanobacteria) | reverse complement strand
CTGCAATAAGTCCTCCCAAAATAGTCCCGCCAATCCCACCAAGCATAATTTTGAAGAAAACTGGTTTTGGTGGAGAGGTAACACATACAGTAATTGTTGCAACGGTACAAGTTGTAGTTATTGCCGCAGTCGTTGCAAGAAATCCCCCTTCAGTCATAAAATCGGTAATAATTTGTCGGTCATTAACTACGGCTTTATTGATTGTCGGCGCGATTGCTTGTACAGTTGCGGTTGCTAATTTAGGTGCAGCTTCAATTACTTCTTCGACGACGGGGATGTTGATGTACTCGTTTCCTGTGTTGAAGGTAGGGCTGCTTTTTGAGATGCTGCTAACATCGGATGTTCCTCCTCCCCCCAATTTACCGATGTCCCCAAAAAATTTTGCTCGAACTGATTTTCAATACTCACAAAAGCTTTATCAAAACCAGCAGCTGTTTGATTTTGATTTATAGATGATTGTTCCGTACCATTCATTATCAAATCTTGGGTTTGACGTAGAAACGCCTCTCTAAACAATGCGTAACCAACCTGAGATATTGATTGGGATTTCAACAACAACTGATAAAGGTCGTAATGATAGCTACCAGAATTTAATTCTTCTGGAGAGGTGCCGATGCGTTGCTTAAAAAATTCCTTTAAATTGAATCTTTCACCCAAAGCTTTTTCTTGGGTTTGGGCTTCTTGTTTCAAGCGTACTATCTCTTGAATACCTTCAGAAATAGTCATATTTCTTTCTTTGCAAGCATCAACAAATACTTTTACCTCATTCAAACTTTTATCGTCGATTGAGTTGTTAACGATTGCGATATGTAGCGCTTGACAAATAGCTTTGAAATCACCCAGGGGTATTTCAAGCTGCTGTACCGCTGTTGACAGATTCATTGCTTTTCTCCTCTTGCAACTTTTCAATCAAAATTTTTACAAAAAAATAGTCTTGTTCTTGGGGGGTTAAGAACTCAGTTAAGAAGCGATACAAGTCAGTCCGTCGAACTTCTTGAACATATAATTTCAATCCTCCTCTGTTAACTACTTCTTGCAGATAATCGAACTGACCGACTCTTAGAAATCGATTAGCCACGTAAAAACAAGCTAATAGCTCTAAATCGAAGCAACTGAAAAAGCTTCTTCTTTTTGGGATTTTGATGTCAGCTAGCTTGCACCAGTTTCTAACGGTTGTAGTGCTGACGTTCAATTCTTTAGCTAAAGACGACTGAGTGTAAAGTTTGTGTACATATTTCATGAATCAATCTGTAAGTTAATCTACAGTTATTCTGATGTTTAACTAAATAAACAGTTTCATTTAGTTAAAGTATTTAATTACTTTTATTAAACAATAAAATATCCGTTTGTGTACAAGGTTATACGTAATTATTCGGTAGCTAATCTGCTCAAAAAAAGCACCAGGATGAAGAATTTTGGCGCTGTAATTTGATGAAAGTAAATTTCTAATTACTGGGTAAATTCGACGGGTCAATGCCAAGAGAACGTAGATGTTGTGCTAAATTATCTGCTCTTTCTTCTGCCGTCAAATAGCGATTTCCACTTTCGTCATACCAGGACAAAAACTCCTGTTGAATTCCAGCAATAACACCTTGATGTCTGCCAATACCTAAACCAACTTCTGGCATCCATAATGGTTCGCTTATTTGTAGTTGGTAATTACTATCTACCAACTTGTAAATTTCAAGCGGTTGATGTCGGTCGCGTTGCCAATATTCTCGATTGTAGATTACGTAATAAAGTACGCCAAGTTTTCGATAAATTTCTAATTTTTCATCATATTCGTTGCCTGGAGTGTACGATACGATTTCTAACGCTAATGTCGGGACTACCTCATCTTCTTCCCAGACAGCGTAGCTCCTCCGAGATTTTCCACCTTTTTTACGTTCTACTCCCAAACTGAGAAATCCATCTGGGACTACAGGTACTCTTGGATTAACCCCTGCTGTATGGTAAATTGCCATATCTACGCCGAAAAACCAATCAGTGCGGTTTGCCCAAATTGAGTTAAGCAGGAACAGTAGAATGTTGGGCAGAAAATTTTGGTCTTCGTTATCCACTGGAATATCGTCCGAGCAAGCTAATTCGTCAGTGCTTGGTAGTTCTATAAGTTTAGATTTATCTGAAGGCATGGCTGTTACCAATATGGCTTCAGTTTTATTATTACAGTTAAATTTAACTTGCTGCGGTTGACATAAGCATTTTATGGAAATAAACCCAAGCGAATCCACAGCAGCCTTGCCGTAACTTGCGGTTGACTATTCATCTCCAAGCTACTTACGGTAGTTCGTCCGATTGCAGTCATACCTATAATTGTTCCAGAAGTAGCATCCGCTTGAAAATGTTCCTTCCATTGGTCAAGTCTTGGATGAAAGAAACGAACTTCGGTGTTTGATTCTGAATCAATTCCACTTATACGGTTGCTTTTACGTAGATTGCAAGAACGACAAGCAAGAGCTAAATTTTCATCATTTACTGTACCTTGTCTACTGAGTGGTACGATATGCTCAACCTCAAACGGAAAGTTAAAAACAAGTTCCGGGGCATGGCAGTACTCGCATCGATGATTGGCTCTATTCGCAACCAATGTATAATTTGGGTTCATTGGTTTGGTTGTTGTAATAGAAACGCAGTTCGATTGGTTGCTGCTTTTAGTTCTGCTTCAACAAGATTATCTAATTCAGCTTGTATTTGGGGTGAGAGCGATCGCCCTTGAGAACGTGCAGTTCTCCACATATCCATCAGTTCGGATAAACGAGAAAGTTGTTGTGCACCGAAGAATTGATCCGGACAAAAACTTTGAAGTAACAATAACGCACTAAATTCATTTTCACCTAATTCGGCAGTTAAAGCATCCAGCGCTTGCCCAGCAGTTTTACCAGTCGAATGTTTATCGCCTGCAATGGCACGGTAGGATTTATTACCACTGTCATCGTAAATAGGTAAAATTGCTACTGTCGTCATGTTCTGCCTACCCTACAGAAGTTTTAAGCTTATTATAATTTAAATACTACTCCCCATATGCTCATCAGATTACTGGCTACAAATTTCTCCCTAACTCTAAACCCGACGCAAATTCAACACGAAGCCCGGTAATACTTCATCACCAGACAACGAGTCGGGATTCTCTAAAACTTCCACAGCCAAACTAGGTCGATAAATTTCTACACGTCGCAGTGGTGGATCGAGCAACCAGCCCAATGAAAGCACCGTTTGGTAAAATAAGTTTATATGAGCGCGAATAAAACAAACCTTTAGTAGGAAAAAATAAAGTAATATTTCAGTTGCTACTAATTTTTTAGGTTGCCCCCTTTATTTATTTTTATCAGCACTAAGGAAATTATTATTTTTGTTATTTACTCGATAGAATATCTTTGATTTAATTGCAATTGAAATATTAAGTGAAAACACCGCAATAAAATCCCCACAGAATAATGATAAGACTTATCATAAAACCAGCCTTCAATAGTTCTTTCATTGTAACCAGTTAAGTATGAGAGAGTCGCATTACAAGCTTTCATATAACCGTGAGGGCTTCGCTTTCCAGGAGTTGGTATTTCGATTCCTGGATGAAGAATTGGCATCCAAATTATGCACCATTCTTCTGGCGACATCGGTTCTAAAATTGTGAAAAATATCTGTTGGTTATTTGATTGTGTTCGCGCTTCATTTAAGATAAATTTTGCTAACCAACGAGGAATATGCAGAGTTTGATTTTGTTTCATGAGACTTACCGGGAGCGAGTTTTTAAATTTCATGCAGGATAGGGAGTTTCTTAACGAAACTCCCATAAATAAAGATACTTTACACAGCTTTTAATTCTTTCTGTTTACGATTAGATTCGTAGACAGCATTCATCCAATTCTGTATCGCGGCAACTTCAGAATTACCTTCAACCACGGCTCTGAGTACATTTTTGTCGTAGGAATCGGCAGTGTACTTAGGATGAGCAGACAGAGGGGAAGCCCAAGCAAGACACATCGTTTTTACTAATTCATCAACCTTGTGACTATCAAGTTGACTGGGACGCTGAACACCATTGGATTGCAGCCACTCCTTAATCAATTCAATGGGATAATCAAGCAAGGTACGAATTTGCTTAACTCGCAAATCTTGACTATCTGCAACCGAAACTGCTTCTAATCTTTGAGGAACTTCTATTGTCTGTGGTTGTGATTCTTCTTCGGTTGCCAGCCAAGACTTTAATGAAGATGCTAATTCTTTACCAGGATTGAGAAATGTTTTATCCGTAACAGCAGGACAACGGCTTTTACTAATCGTCAAAATGTGCGTATAATCAAGCTCTCCGGCGACATCAAACTCATATTCTACTCCGCTTGCCTGTATGGGTGATGTGCCTACTTTTTTAGGACTATAAGAAGATTTTCCGTTCTTCTGATTCTCCTCTATTAACCACTCAGTTTTGCTTCGCATCGTCGCAATTATGTGGCATTTGGAGCCAATCATTGCATCGATTAATTTACGCTCCAAGGGACGAACTTTTGCCCATCCATCGAATCTACCACCTGCTAACTCTAGCTCACTGAACCATGCATGAGTTAACGATTATATTTATTCCACAACGTAAAATACTAGGAAATACATAGTAATAGTTTTGATATTCCACAACATAAACCAACAAAAGCTAATTTTAGATTTTCTTAATTTTTAAATTCAA
>JBHJOU010000869.1:0-6438 GCA_050329355.1 Rivularia sp. (in: cyanobacteria) | reverse complement strand
CCGTAAACGACGCAGACAATTAATTGATGCAACACAGTCACAACCAAACATCCCCACAGCAGCATCACTTTCTTCATCAGTAACACCAAGTAATGCACTTTGATTATTTACATCACTTGCGTCAATTTCTGGATTACCTTTTTTTAAATGAGATAATTCTTGTGCATTAGCGCAGAAAAATTTACCGAGTTTTGGATGTTTTACACAAGCTCTTTGACTTTCTGCTGATACTGGTGTAACACTTGCATCGGGACGTTCTACTGGTTGTACATTTTTGACTGTTTCGTTCGCTACAGCAATTTTTCCAGTCATTAATAATGAACCGAGAGAAATAAATGCTAAAGGTTTATTTGTTAGGTATGAGAGTATTTTTTGCACTTAGTTATCCTCAAAATATAGAAATTGTTAACATCGTCAATTTATTCTACCCAGATTGATATGATTAATCGGGATAAAAATTTTCAAATTAATCAGTTTTAACACACTTTTTATGTTTATTTTTTATTGATTGATGTTGTATTTACTCTATATTTTAATTTGAGAAATATAGCTAGAAAATTCATCCCAACGCTGACGTATTTGTTGATAGCATTCAATCGGTGTCATCACAGAGTTTTGCAGAATATCTACTTCAATTTGTGAACCATCTTTAGCTAAAATTATCATGTCTTGTTGGGGGTTATAACTATCAACTGCTTGCAAAATACTAGTAATTGTTTCTTTTGCAATCATCCATTCATGTAAATAAGCTAAAAGTTCTGGTTTAGCTAAAAAATGAGTACTCACAACTTCATCCGCAGTCTGATATTTTCCACGGACACTCAGAAAAGGGACGCGGGGTAAATCTACTTTTTTGATTTGACAAAAAACAACCCCCCGTCCTATCTTGGAAAAACCTTTCCAAGCGGTATAACCAATGAGTAAAAAATTGGTGAAGTTTAATCCTTTCGACAAGTTAATTATTCTCCCTTAATTTCCTTGATTAACACTTGCTTCCTCCCGCAGAATTCTTGCTGCATCTACCATATTTTTAATTGAGGGAATTACCTCTTCCCAACGACGAGTTTTTAACCCACAATCGGGATTTACCCAAATTTGTTCGACAGGTAAATTAGCTATTCCTGTACGTAATTGGGAAAGCATTTGTTCGGTAGTGGGAACTGCTGGACTATGGACATCATATACCCCATTTCCTACTTGTTTAGAATATCCTCCATCTGTGAGTTCGTAGAGGGTTTCATTGTTACTACGGCTGTTTTCAATCGATAAAACATCCGCATCCAAACGTTCAATATGGGTGATAATATCCCCAAATTCTGAATAACACATATGGGTATGAATTTGTGTTTCTGGTTTGGCAATTCCTGCACTTAGTTTAAACGAATCTATAGCCCAAGATAAATACTCATTCCAACGTTCTTGTTTCAACGGTAAACCTTCTCGTAATGCAGGTTCATCTATTTGGATAATCTTCGCACCAATTGCTTCTAAATCTGCAACTTCATCCCGCAAAGCTAAAGCAATTTGATAAGCTTGTTCCTGACGGGAAATATCTGTTCTTGTATACGACCAATTTATCATTGTCACTGGTCCGGTTAGCATTCCCTTCACAGGTTTTGTTGTCAAAGATTGAGCATATTCAAACTCTCTGACTGTCATTGCTTGAGTGCGGTTGATATCCCCATAAATAAACGGAGGACGTACATATCTACTACCATAACTTTGCACCCAACCATGTTCGGTAAAAGCATAACCAGAAAGTTGCTGACCGAAAAATTCCACCATATCGGTACGTTCAAATTCACCGTGAACTAAAACATCCACTCCAGCTTCTTCTTGCATTTTGATACAGTCAGCAATTTGTGCATCAATTGCAGTTTGATACTCAGCTAAAGATATTTCCCCTCGTTTGAATTTGACTCGTAGCTGTCGTACTTCTGAAGTTTGGGGGAAAGAACCAATTGTGGTGGTAGGGAAGGGTGGTAAGGGAAGTTGTCGAGTAATTCGTTCTGAGTAGGGTAAACCACGTTCAAATTCATCAGTTTTGAGGTTTTTAAGTTTACTTTGTACCTCTGAATTTCTGGGACTAAATTTATAAAATTCTTGCTGTTTGGATTTAATTAATTGTATTTCCTGGGAAGTATCCACACCAGAAATATTTTTTGCAAGTATGACAACTTCTTGTAGTTTCTGTTCAGCAAAACTCAACACATTCCGTAAAGCTTCAGGAAGATTTGTTTCTCGTGTTGCATCGTAGGGGACAAATTGTAAAGATGCAGAAGGTTGAATTGTAAATTCCCTCACTATATCTTTGATAACTTCCAGCTTGGGAATTATTTCTTCCGGACGAATTTGCCAAATATTTCTTGCATCAACTATACCTACTCCCAAACGCTTATTTTCGGGAAATCCATAGTTTTTAATTAGCTCGAAATTTCTTCCCCTTGTCAAATCTAAGCTAATTCCATTTACAGGTAATTCTATTACCCAATTATAGGTTTCACCTAAATCATCAAAATAGGTGACTAAATTCAAAGATAATCCTACTTCAGCCAAGGATTTATAAAACATTTGGTAATGTTCTTTCCAGTTATTCGCATCACTTAAAACCAGTGCTGGTTCATGTATTTGTACTTGCTTAATTCCTAGAGATTTTAACTCTGTGAGCAAGTTTGTATACAAAGGAATTAACTGAGAAATTGCTTGTTCAATATTTACCTCTAACTTACTCAAACGTAACAAAGTACAAAGTCCAAAAACGATGGGAACTGCTCGTTCACCTAATATTTTTTGAGCGCGAGTTACCCGTTCAATAAAATCACTCCAATCAGGAGTTAAAATTTGATTAGCAATTTCTGGAACTAGATAATGGTAATTTGCATCAAACCATTTTGTCATCTCTAATGCGGGTATTCCTTCCTTACCCCTAGCCATTGCAAAATAGCGTTCTAATCCAGAAAATTGCTGGAATCTTGTGGGAATTAAACCAAACCGAAATGTCCAATCAAGAATGTGGTCATAAAGTGTCGTATCACCCACTCCTATTTTATCAATTCCTGTATCTAATTGAGTTTTCCAGTTAGCTTCTTCTACTTCTTTAATTGTCTGTAATAACAATTCTGAAGTAATTTTTCCACTCCAAAAAGCTTCTAATGCTTTCTTTACTTCCCGATTTTTACCAATCCGAGGATAGCCTAATGTTGCTGTTTGAGTTGTCATAGATGCCTCTAAATAAATCTGAATAAAGACAGTAAAAGTTTGAAAACATTACACCATTTTAGATTTGAGATTGTGGATTTTGAATTAATGTCAGTACCCCTATGTGTAAGTGAACTACGACAACAATCTCTTCTCGAAGCCTTGCTACGCACGTCTACACAGAAGTCGGATTTTTACTATCTAAATATCCGTAATATCTGAAAATATTAATAAAAATCCAACTTCTTACCCCACGAAAAATTCAGCTTTTACCAATGGATAATATTCTCAAATTCGAGATGGATTTAATTGATTAAACTCAATTAAATGACCTAAACTTTATATCTGTATAGGAAACTTGACCCGCTAATGCAAATAAGCTTAACCGCAATGAAGGCAAAATAAATTACTAGCCATCAATACTATCAGCATACAATGAGAATCATTCTCACGTCAAGTTGATTAGAAAAGATGGGGAAGGAAAAATCGGAAGTTCAGATGTAGATATCCTGCTTTCTAAACTCTTAGAATTTGAGTATTGCGACAACAAAAAAATGTCAGTGATGATATCGACAGAGGATAATAATAAGTAATAGTGCAAGAATATTTGCACATTCTTAAAACATCTAATCCTTCCAGCACAGAACGTCGGAATTGCACCATCTAGTTAATTTTGCTTAACCAATTGTATAAGGTTATGCTTGATTAAAAAAATCTCAAATTCTAAATTTTTCCAATTCCTAATTATAGATTTCTTGGGGTATTTTTCCGTTTTGTGTAGGAACAGAAACTGCGGGAATTCTTGCTAAAATCCCTTTCTTAAGCGGTTGGGGACGCTCAACCCAAGGCAAGGAACCATCTGGATGTACGTAGTATTTATCAGCACAAACGAATACACCCTTGATTTCCTCTGGTGTTAATTCTGGGGAAATATCGCCAAAAAGATAGGTAGCTTTACCAGGTGAAACGAAGGAAACAACACAAGAGCGATTACAAGCACTCATGCATTCGACTGGTTGAATAGTAAATTCTGTATTTAAACCCCAATTAGGATAATCAGCTTGTAAGCGTTTAAGTAGTTTCTCGCCACCACTTTCACCAACACGCTTACCATTTTCCCACTTACTAGCACAAGTGGTGCAAACAAAGATTGTATGGACGTTCATCTATACCTCGTAGATTGTCGCTGGTTTTTTGGATTTATCGGCGGGCATTCTGACTTACTTGATTTTGGATTACTCAACAGGTTTAAAACCTAAAATAAAATCCGAAATTAAGATTACAGCTGCGGGACAGCGCCGGATTTACACCGGACTTTCCCCGTTTCCTCTAGTGGCTGCTCTCTACTAGAACCGAAGTTAGTTCTGATAGTAACACAAATTGGTGTTGTTTGCTAAAAACCAAGTAAAGAGAGGATTGAGTTGAATGGTTTTTTTGAGACTTTACTGATAATGATAATCATCATATAGTATTTTGAAGCAAAGTAATAGTTAAAAAAACATCTGGAGAACTAGTAAATGTACCGATTTTTCCGGCACACTATTTTAGTAATGATTGTAGTCACATTAATTTTTTATTTCTCTGAACTACCTGGAAAAACTCAGGAAAACAATCCTCTGCAAATTGTACCTGGCCCGTGGGGAGAGATTGTCGATCCTGTTGCTCCACAAAAGTTTGAGTCCGATGTCGAAAAAGTTATCTTCTATCGTCAGCAGCAAATGAGAGCTTTATCGGCGCATTTTCGTTCTTTAGAAGGTATTATCGATTACGATGTACCATTCAAAGGACAAGCAATTCAGCATGTTGAGGCTCTAAATGATATTGCTAAATACCTGCCAGATTTATTTCCAGAAGGAACAGCAGCCAATCCAGATAAAAAAGGAGCAAAAGATTTAATCTGGAAAGAACCAGAGAAATTTTCTCAGCATATACAGGGGTTTCAAAAAAGTCTTGCTGATTTACAGTGTGTGCTTAACCAGTCTGGGGAAAGTAACAATAAGAAAACTGCATTGATTGCGGTTCGTCATCAGTGTTTAGCTTGTCATGCATCCTACCGTGTACGTTAGAGATTAGGGGGGATTAACTAGAGAATCCGTACCCCATTATTCACAGATAAATTTGGCTGTAGTAGAACAGTACCCTGCTGTTGACAAACCGCAGCCAAAACCAAAACTTCTGATTTAACACCAGCAACCAATTTGGGAGGGAAGTTAACAACCGCGACAATTTGCTGGTGAAGTAGGCTTTCCTTGGTATAGTTTTCGACAATTTGTGCAGAACTGGTTTTGATCCCGAATTCACCGAAGTCTATTTTCAAGATATATGCAGGTTTTTTGGCTTTGATATTTTCTTGAACTTCGATAATTGTGCCAACTCTGATATCAACTTTTAAAAAAGTCTCAAAATCAAGCTGATACTTGTGCTGAGAAGAATTTTGCTCCATGAGGTGATGGTTTTCTGTAGATATTTACAGATTTGAGTTAATTTTGCATCATAATAATTATCATACCCAGATTACAGTTAAGGTTATGAATCGATTATTAAGCGATCGCACTTCTGTAGAGCAAGTCGAGGAAGGTTTCCAGCTTGCTCCTAAATTTGATCATAATGGTTTAATCCCAGTGGTGACAACCGATGTTAATACTGGTGAGGTGCTAATGCACGCTTATATGAACGAGGAAGCTTTAGTCAAAACCATCGAAACAGGGGAAGCTCATTATTATAGTCGTAGTCGTCAGCAATTATGGCACAAAGGTGGTACAAGCGGATTGGTGCAAAAAGTCCAGCAATTATTAATCGATGATGATCAAGATTGTGTGTGGATGCGGGTGGAAGTTGCGGGTTCGGGTGCGAGTTGTCACGTAGGTTATCGTTCTTGTTTTTACCGAAGTATTCCCGTGGGAGAAAATGCGGTTTTATCGCACGAAGGTGTACATTTGCAGTTTACGGAAACGGAAAAAACCTTTGATCCGCAAGTGGTGTATGGGGATGCACCTAATCCGACGCAACTTTGAGGAAGTTAATTTGTGTAACTATAATGCGATCGCGTAGCATTGTTCCCCAACGCATACCATAACCTGAAGTTAGCACTCCTTTGACGTGCCAGATATAATAAGCTGTATTAGTAGCACATCATTGGTGCGGCAACTGAAATTCATATTGGGGTAGAATTTTGGTTATATCTATTATTTTGTAAGCAATACTAACGATCGTGAGCAAGGAGCCATCCCATGTATACTA
>JBHJOU010000991.1:0-11886 GCA_050329355.1 Rivularia sp. (in: cyanobacteria) | reverse complement strand
TGGCTGTATCCCCAAAGTAAATAATTGATTCGCCGGGTAGTTGTTGGTAAAGTTGACGCAGTACCGTTAAACCACCTATACCACTATCAAAGATGCCGATAGGAGCGCGTTGGGCTTCTGGTTCGGATAGATTGTAAAGATTGCCTTCAAACATAGAAGATGAAAACACAGGCAGATTTTGATAATAATTTGTGAATTTGGGACAAAGGATTTACAAAAAACTTCAATGTTTTAACTGATAAATCCGATATGAAAGAGAATTTTACATCTTTACTTTCTATTTAGAAATTTTTACTATATTTTCAAAAAAAAAACAGGTATTTCTTTATACTTTTTTTAAAATAGAATAGTGATTGTATTGGTAAATATACTGAAATGAGGCGATAAATATGATTTAATTTTTGGCAATCTAAAGTTTAAAATTCACCGAAATTCACCCCGATATCAACAACAGCCTTCTTTTCGTTCCCAGGCTCAGCCAGGGAACGAGGTTTTGAGGTCTATCTGAGGAATTCTTGCAAATGCGGCAAAAAATGAGTTATAACTTAACGTTGAGTTTTCCTAATATGATTTAAAATACCATTAGCAATACCTTGTGCCATTTCGTCTCGATATTGAGGAGAAGCTAATTTTGCTGCATCATCTCGTCCCGTTACATAACCGACTTCCACAAGAATTGAAGGCATGGAACTTTTTCTCAGTACGTAAAATCTAGCTTGTCGTACTCCCCGGTCTCTAACATTTACAGTGTTTAATATACTACTACGAACATCTTGGGCAAGACCGAGACCACTGCTGTAATAGTAAACTTCTAAACCGCTGACATCAGGACGACTTAAGCCTACAGAATTAGCGTGAATACTCACAAATAAACCAGCGTTAGCTTGCTCAGCCATATCCACTCGTCCTTGGAGACTGACAAAGTTATCTGTGTTGCGCGTGAGTACTGCTTGCACACCGTTTTGCTGCAAAATTTCGGCAACTTTTAAACTAATAGGTAAAATCACGTCTTTTTCTTGCAACCCACCGATACCAATGGCACCAGGGTCTTTACCACCATGTCCTGGGTCAATCATGACTACAATTCTACTATTTGGAACTCGTGATGGTGGCAGAGTCACGATTGGACGGTTTGGTTGGGGAATTGGTTGAGATATCGGAGGTAAACCAATCGATCCAGTGGGAGGGATAGTTCGACGAGTACGTTGTAATTCTAACGACAAAAGCTGATTGCTAAGTTGATTGAGTTCGCCAATTTGTACTCCAGATGCAGGTTGGACAAAGATCGCAACTTTGTTATTTGCTAGTTGCTGTAGACGTACTCGCAAAACTGGACTATTAGCGGTAAATTGTGGGCCTCTAACTTTAGGAGCTAATTTTGCATTATCAACGGTGATTCGGTACAATCCGGTTTGTCTATCCCAACCACCAACAGCAGATAAATTTTGATCTCCTCTAATTAGTAGTTGAGTGCTAGTAGGAGCTAGTTCCACAGACTCAATTGTTGCTACAGAATTGTTTACATTTGGGATTGGTGGAACGGGGAAAGAATCCGATTCACTGACTTGAGTTGAATTAGAACTATTAGAATTATTAGAACTACTAGAACTACCACTTATAGCCGCACTTAAACGATTGGGTAGAACTATCAAACCATTGTTCCCGCTAGTTGTAGCTCGCCAATCGGGACTCTTTCTGTCCACCCGTAAAGTCATGCGAACTCCAGGTGATTTACCATCGATTTCGCTAAATTCAATGCCCTTAACAGCGTGCTTGTTTACCGATATTTCTCGTTGAAGTGCTGGTGACAAAGCCGCATCTGAAATGTCGATGTT
This sequence comes from Rivularia sp. (in: cyanobacteria), assembly GCA_050329355.1. Classification (GTDB taxonomy): domain Bacteria; phylum Cyanobacteriota; class Cyanobacteriia; order Cyanobacteriales; family Nostocaceae; genus Rivularia. The sequence goes on along the minus strand of JBHJOU010000991.1, from coordinate 10,051 downwards.
AATTTGATCGCGATCGCGAGTCGGATTTTTGATTTTCGGTTTAGCACCGCTGGTACGCAGGAAAAATCCGTCTCCGGTAACTTGTAAGCTTTCAATTTTGGTTGCTGCATTTGAAGTGCTAGCAGCGATTCTGTTGGATGGTAGGGTGTTGGTTGTTGGTGTAACGCTGAAAATGCTTCTAGGAGCAACAGCACTTGTTTCAACTTTGGCTGAAGGTAGCTGCACCGTCCAGTTAGTAGGGCTTAAACCAACGAATTTTACTTGGTTTGGATCAAGGGTATACCCCGGATTCATTTCTACAACTAAACGAGCCGTTTGTGGATCAAATTGTCCAACACGAATAGAACGAATCGCACCGCCAATCGTTTGGGTTAACTGGGGTTTTCCAAATGTGGTTCCCGGTAAATCAATTACCAAACGAGTGGGATTAAAAATTAGTTGTGCTTGGGGTTGAACTGCACCATCAGTTTGAAATTCTAGTTGGTTTTGATTGGCATTAAAACGCCAAGAAGACAGCTTTGCACCATGAGCGGGCGACGATAGCATTAGTACAGATAAACAAGTAGTACCAGATACTAACCAGTGTATTTTCACAACCTTTTCTCCTAATCCGTATTTTATTGATAACTATTAATTTGTAAAAGTGTTGGTACTTCATACCTCGATATCCCAGCAAGCATCGCCGCTTTCAATTTTCACAAGCAACGGTAGGCATTGCAACAAGTATTTTATCTCGGATAAAAAACGTTGTTAATCGTATTAACTTTAGCATGAAGCTTTTTACTTGTTTGCTTTAAGGACATCATTCTGCCGGTTTTTAGCATTTGATTATACCAATTATTTTGATTATGTAGTTTAACTCAGCAGAAAAATCCAATCGGTGACATTTTATTCAAATAAAAATTAGATACATTGCTTGTAATTTGGGTAATGGGGGTGGCGCTGGGAAAAAAAATAGTGCTGGCGCAGGCGATATATTCTATCTCAGAATTTAAATCAGAACTTTAACTAATCGATTCTCAGAGAGTTTTGTTTTGGCTGAGCTTGACTTTTATCTTAAAACACCCATTTAATCTTGATTTTGGAAGATCAGAATCATTGAAAATAGCTCTGATTTCTATTTACGCTCTTTTAAGAAAATGTTCCCCTATTTACAAAAAATAATATTGCTAATTAGGAACAAATCGGAAAATGTGAAACGCAACAAGAAAATATATTTTTGGGTAATGGTTATATTTGGGTATGTTTAATTTTTTCAATCTTTGTGTAGTACGATGATAAACCGATCAAGAAACTAGTTTGATATCTCGATTTTTTTGAGTTTGAGTAAAAACATCAAGTATGAAATGATAGATACAGATAAAATTTAGAAATCTAGTATATCCGGATTTATCTATTTATAATCGCGAAATCATGGCGAATTAAACAGCATAGCTTAAATTCCTTTAACATTACATTTTAGTCAACTCTTTGATCCATAAATAATTTTACTTCTTTTTGACATATTTCAGTGCTAACAGTAATCGTGAGTGGCAAATAAAATTGGGGAATCCTTGGCTCGAAAGCAAACAAGAATTCCCCCATAATAACCGCTCTTTTAGATTTAGGATAACAATATTTAATGAGTAAATTTACTCAAATAGACTCATTAATTATGGTTAATTTATTTATTTTTACCTACGTTTTAGGTACTTAAGAATACCATCTGCTATACCTTCTGCCATTTTATTTCGGTAGGCAGCTTGCTTCAAATTAGCGGCATCTTCACTACCTGTGACGTAACCAACTTCTACGAGAATTGCTGGCATCGAGGTTTTACGGAGTACGTAAAATCTAGCACTTCTGATTCCCCGGTCTCTAATTTTCACGTTTTGGGTAATGCTTTTACGGACGGTATCGGCAAGCTGTTTACCACTGTTATAATAATAAACTTCTAAACCGTTAATATCCGGACGATTTAAACCCATAGAATTAGCATGGATACTGACAAATAAATCTGCATTTGACTTGTCGGACATATCTACTCGTCCTTGAAGGCTGACAAAATAATCAGTGTTACGGGTGAGTACTGCATTGACTCCATTTTTTCGCAATATTTCTGCTACTTTTTGGCTGATGGGTAAGATGACATCTTTTTCTCGCAGTCCACTAATACCAATTGCACCAGGATCTTTACCACCATGTCCTGGGTCAATCATAACTAATACCTGTCCCCTAGGAGCCGGTCTTGGTGCTGGAGTTGGCTTGGGATTGGAAGGAGTTGTAACTGGTTGGGAACCCGCAACCGGATTTGGTTGGGGAATAGGAGGTAAAATAACCGGAGGTTTGGCTGCACTATTGCGCTGCAAATCTAAATTTAATCGGTCTCCTCTGACATCAAGTCTTCCGAAGCTGACCTGGGCTGCTGGTAAAATGTAGATTGCAACAGTATTTGAGTTTTCCTGTCGCGTCAGTACCCGTAATACCGGACTACTAGCTTTAAATTGTGGACCTTTTACAGAAGGTAATAACCGAGCGTTAGGAATCAAAATACGGTACATCGCACTCTGAGTGTCCCATTGGCTAGTGCTTCCAGATAAAGATTTATTGCCTTTAACAGTTAATGTCCTACCATTGTCATCTAATTCTACGGCTTCAATTTCAGCGAGAGAATTTTGTGTTGTGATCGTTGGTGGTGGTGATGGAGAAGGTAATGGTCGATTGACTGGGGGATTGGGATTACTATTTTGTGCAGATTCGCTAACTTTACCATTAGGCAGTAAAACTATACCACCAAAGCTGCTGATTGTAGCTCGCCAATCCGGGCTATTTTTGTCTACCCGCAAAACAATCCGAGTGGTTGTTGAATCTAACTGCTTAAATTCAATTCCTTTGACACCAAAGCGATTCATTGGGAACTCGTTTCCCGGTAAGCTAGACGATAATGTCGCACCAGAAATATCTACATTGATCAATTCTTGACCGTTGCGGTTAACTTTTGAAGAGGTTGCTTTACCACCACTTGTACGCACAAAAAAACCATCACCAGTTGGAAGTACTCTTTCAATTTGAGCAATTCCTTGAGCAATTTTTGGACTAGTTTGAATTACCGTTTGATTGCTGTTAGATGTATTACTGGGTGCGGTATTATTGGTTCGCACTACACTGTAAATATTTCTTTCGTCAGAATCTGTTTTTTCAAGTTCTGGCGATGGTAATTTTACTCTCCAACGGCTGGGACTTATTCCTTCAAATTTGATTTGATTTGGGTCTAAAGTATAGCCGGGATTTAATTCAACCACCATGCGGGTAGTTTCCGGGTCAAATTGACCGATACGCACTGTACTAATAGCACCACCGATCGGTTTTTTCAACTGCGGATTACCGAATTTGACACCAGGTAAATCAATTACTACACGAGTGGGATTAAAAATTAGTTGGGCTTTTGGTTGTACAGCAGCATCAGTATTAAATTCTAGCTGATTTTGATTAGCGTCAAAATTCCAAGATTGTAGTTTCGCTGCATTAGCAGGGGAAGATAACAGGGAGACAGTTAAAAAAGTCCCAGGTATTAACCAGTGTAGTTTCACAGTGTTTCTCCTAAGTCGCATTTACGAGAGCGGTAAGTATTTAAAGGTTTCAAATTTAGCTGGGAATATAACCGCTCAAACCGTCATTAAAGATAAGTATGTTACCAGTGGTGCTTGTCGGGATGAACCGTGTTTATACTGCTATAAGTCCACCGTGGAAAATGCTTCTTCAAAAAGAACGTGGTTAGCTGTTGGCAAAGAATTCTAACATAAGAAATTCTTCTTTGATGCCGTTGTGGCAATAAAAACCTACGTTGCTTTCGCTTTGAAGATTCCACCCACAAAGAGATAACCAGAATTAACGATCGCAGTCAATCCCAGCTAGAAAAACTATGTAGGGTAAAGAAATTTATGAAATTTTTTCAATGAAGCGGTAATTAATGCACGCCCGTAATCTTATCGGTTTATTGTCGGTTTAATTGTCTGTTTAAAATAATATGGTAAGATGCATGACTTGAAAAAAATATTCAAGTAGCAGTGCCGAATAAATGTCAAAAACTCCTAAAAAATTACAATTAAAAGGGACGGATGTTTTCAGATATAAGTTTCCTTTGGTATCATAAATTCTCGAACATAGATACTTTTATAACTAGATTTTGTTTGATTACTGAAGTGAATTTTCTTGATTTACCAGTAATTAATGAGACGTTGCTGCGATTTTTCACGATTTTAGGCTAAACGAAAACGATTGATTTGGAGTTAACTGAAAACGCCCAAACCTGTGATAACTTTACTTGCGATCGTAACGTTAATCAGGAAAGTTGCTACAAATAAAGCTTTAAGATCAGCAAACTCCTAATTTTAGCAAGCGTTGCCAATGTTCAGGTAACACTGGAACTATTGATAATCTTGGCAGACGTAATAAATCAAAACCTAGGAAAAATTCGTCCTGCTTGATTTGATTAAGGGTAATCGGTTGGGGTAATTTCTGCACTGCTCGTATATCTATTACTAATCTTTTAACATCATCTAATTTTGGATCGGGATATGCTTCACTTAAAACTTCTGCAACTCCGACAATGCTGCGTTCTTTACCAGTATGATAAATAAATACTTTTTCTCCAGTTCGCATTGTCCGCATATTTTTTAGAGCAAGAGCATTTTTGACTCCATCCCATACTGCAACATTTTCTTTTGATAAATCGGTATAGGAATACTCCAGCGGTTCAGTTTTTAATAGCCAATTCATATATTTATTTATTTATTTATTTATATATATATATATATATATTTTTTTTATTTATATATCATTTAAGATTTATTCACCTTCTGCAATCAAATCAAATCATAAATCTTTTCTACGAACATTAAAATTTGATTTTTTCCAGGTCTTTTGAAAAACAGGAACATTCAAACTCAGTAAATACTCCCTATATGAATATCATTCATATCATAATTTAATTAGGAGTAAGAATATTATGAATACAGTCAAAACATTTGGGTATAAATCCCAGGTTTACAAAAATTTATCAAACATATGCAAAATCCTACCCATGGTATTGTTTGTTAGCGTTGCTTCCATTCAACCTGGTTTGACAGAAGAGAAAATAATGTTACGAACGTTAACAGTAACAGGACAAGGGTTAGAAACAATTCCGACAACTTTGTCCCAAGTCAGTTTGTCCGTGCAGGTTCAAGGAAAAACAGCGAATGTTGTACAGCAAGAAGCGGCTCGCAAGTCTAATGCAGTAGTCAATTTACTCAAGTCTCAGAATGTCGAGAAACTAGAAACCACCGGCATCCAACTTAACCCAGTATATAGCTACAAAGATAATGTACGGCAAACTCAAGGTTACGAAGCTAGTAATACTGTGAGTTTCCGCGTTCCCACTGAAAAGGCTGGGAAACTACTCGATGAAGCGATAAAAGCCGGTGCAACACAAATTAATAGCGTCAGATTTGTCGCTACTGAACAAGCAATAACTCAAGCACGTGAACAAGCACTCAAAGAAGCAACTCAAGACGCTCAAAAACAAGCTAATGCTGTCTTCTCAAGCTTGGGTTTTACACCCAAGGAGGTAGTTCATATTCAAGTGGGTAATGCTTCGACTCCGGAACCAATTATGTATCGCAATGCAGTTCCCACAGCAGCAATGGCTGAAGCTGCACCCACTCCGATTGTTGGGGGTGAACAAGAAGTGGGAGCATCTGTGACATTACGAATTAGTTATTAGTTAGTGGTTGATAGTTGGTGGTTGTTTAAATGCGGAACAGCGGTTCTTGCTATTTACCACCAGAGAGCTAGAAGCTGCCACTACAAATTTTTTAGCCATCATAGCGACTGTGGTGGACTACTAGTAGTCTATTTCATTAATTATGATGGGCTGTAGAGACGTTATACATAACGTCTCTCTAGGTTTGGGAGAAAACGAATCCGTCAAATTTAATGCAAAGGACCACTAGTAGTCCATTTCATTAATTATGTGGGGTTGTTGTAGAGACGCGATACTATGAGCGTCTCTACATTCTAAAAATGTTCCGGATTATTATTCATCATTTCAGATTCATTATCTCGCCTAGAGCCTAACATCTGTAGGTCGTCCACGATAATAACTGGTGTAGAACGAAGTGCGCCGGTAGTGCGATCGTTCCAACTATCCAATTTCAAGGAACCTTTAACGGCAATTTGTTTACCTTTACGCACATAACTATTGGCAACTTCTGCTGTTTTTCCCCACAATTCCAGGTTGAACCAGTCCGGTTCGCTGTCTTTTTTCCGACGATTGACTGCTAGTGTTAATCTACACTTAACAGTACCAGACTCAAAATACTTCATGTCGGGGTCGGTACCCACACGACCGACGAGGTGGACTACATTAATACTCATAGGCTTTAGCTTTTAGTACTAGTGTACTTTTAGATTGTAATATCCATAATAACGGATTAGGACACATTTGAGATAGTGTAAAATAATTAACAATAAAAATCATCAAGTAGATGATAAAAATAACTATACCTAAATTGCGAAAGCATACTGATAGGTTTACTCAAACAAAGAATATAAAACTCAAAGGGGTTGGGGAATAGTAAAGATTGGGAAAAGATATATCAAAAGTTAATCTGCTTTACTAGACTCAAATCAAAAAAAATAATAGAATCCAGCACGATTGGGTATTTCGGACGTTGTAAAAAGTAACGAGAATAGGGGGCGTAAAAACGCGTGGGTCTTTTCAGTAAGTTTTCCTTGTCGCGGGATATGGGTATCGACCTGGGTACTGCCAACACTCTCGTTTATGTCTCTGGCAAAGGTATTGTACTCCAAGAACCTTCAGTTGTTGCTATTGACAAAAACGAAAAGGTTGCGCTAGCTGTCGGAGAAGATGCGAAGAAAATGCTCGGTAGAACTCCTGGGAATGTAATTGCCTTGCGTCCTTTACGCGATGGTGTAATTGCTGACTTTGATACTGCTGAGTTGATGTTGAAGCATTTTATTAACCGAGTTAACGGCGGCAAATCTCTGGTTTTACCGAGGATTGTCATTGGTATCCCTAGTGGTGTAACTGGGGTTGAAAGAAGGGCTGTAATGGATGCTGCATCTCAAGCAGGGGCTAGAGAGGTTTATTTAATCGATGAACCTGTAGCAGCAGCGATTGGGGCAGGGCTGCCAGTAGCTGATCCTACTGGTAACTTGATTATTGATATCGGTGGTGGTACCACTGAAGTTGCTGTACTGAGTCTTCAAGGTACGGTGCTGAGTGAATCAGTACGTATTGCTGGGGATGAATTAACTGAATCAATTATCCAGTATATGAAGAAAGTTCATAACTTGGTGATTGGGGAACGTACAGCAGAAGATATCAAGATTCGTATTGGTTCTGCCTATCCGACTCATGATGATGAAGAAGCGATCATGGAAGTTCGAGGTTTACATTTACTTTCTGGTCTGCCCAGAACTGTTACAATTAAAGGGCCAGAAATTCGTGAAAGTATGTCTGAACCGCTTTCTGTTATTATTGAAGCAGTGAAGCGGACGCTAGAACGTACACCACCCGAACTAGCAGCAGATATTATTGATCGGGGCATTATGCTTGCTGGTGGTGGCGCTTTACTCAAGGGTATAGATACTTTAATCAGTCATGAGACAGGTATTGTAACACACGTTGCCGCCGATCCTCTAAGCTGTGTAGTATTGGGTACTGGTCGGGTGTTAGAAAATTTCAAACAGTTAGAACGGGTATTCAGCGCTCGTTCTCGCAATATGTAGATTTGTAGATTCGCTTTCTTCGATCAGGTATTGGATTCTATTGAGAATCCGATATCTTCTTATTAAGTTAAGTTAAGTTAAGTTAATTATTAAGTAAATTATTAAGTAAATTTTCTGCTATAGGTCGGTTTATATGTTTACTGCACGTCGCCGGTGGGAGCGTAAAGGGTTACAGTTAGGGTTATTAGTGTTAGTGGTTGGTGGTGTTTTGATAGTCCGCGAAACTCAAGGTGAACTTTTGGCTGAGTTGTACAACGGTATTACTCGTCCCCTTGAAGTGTTTCAAAGCGAGCCGAATCAACAACAATATCTCAAAGACGCTAAAGTCCAAGAACTGCAAGCTAAAATAACTGAATTAGAAAGCCAGAATCAAAATCTTAAGGCTTTATTAAAATATGTAGAAAAAGAACCAAAAGATGTACCTACAATTCCAGCTCGCGTGGTTGGACGTAGTGCAGACAATTGGTGGCAACAGGTAAGTTTGAATCGCGGTAGCCTTGCAGGAATTAAGGAAGGTTATGTAGTTAAGGCTGAAGGTGGTTTAGTTGGTTTGATCGATAACGTAACTTCCAACACTAGCCGCGTTTTGTTAATTAGCGATATGACTTCACAAGTAGGTGTAAATGTCAGCCGTACTGGAGCCAAAGGTATTTTACAAGGAGATGGTTCTGCGGATGCGGTATTAGAATTTTATGAAAAAGTACCAAATGTGAAACCGGGGGATGTCGTTTCTACATCAACTTATAGTTCTAAATTTCCCTCCGGTGTACCTATAGGCAAAATAAAATCATTGGATTTAAAAAGACTTCCCGCTTCAGTTGCTACAGTTGAGCTTTTCCCTCCGATTCGTTCTCTTGACTGGGTAACAGTTAATCCTAAACCACCCGTCGTGCCAGCACCCGAAAACAAAGATACACAGAAATAATTTCACAGCAAGGCTACAGTTCAATGAATATTCCCAAACTTCGGGTGAGGAACAAGCAAACTTCTGGGCAACCTTCATTTCGGGCTAGGAGGAAGCAAAATTCTGGTCAACCTTCATTTCGGGCTAGGAGGAAACAAAATTCTGGTCAACCTTCATTTCGGGCTAGAAACAAGCAAACTTCTGGACAACCTCCATCCCGACGCAAAAAACCCAAAAACCGCATTAAACCTCTCTCTCGTTGGCATCCCAATTTACGCCAAATCGTAGATTGGACGGTAATTAGTGGGTCTGTATTATTATGTTTATTTCTGTTACCAAATCGCTTTCCCGGTATGGAATTGGTGGGAATTACGGCTAACTGGCTGTTAATTTGGGTTGTGGCTTGGAGTGTCAAGCGTTCGGCTTTTCAAGGTGCTTTTGCTGGTATCGTTTTAGGGTTGCTTCAAGATGCCATGACTTCACCCCAGCCAACTCATGCTTTAAGTTTGGGTATCGTCGGTTTTCTGATTGGTTTGTTTCAGAAACAACGTTTTATCCAAGAAGATTTTATTTCTATTGCCTTAATTGTCTTCTTGATGGCTATTTTATCGGATACGATTTTCGCCTTACAGATTATTGCCCACGGTACTGCTCACTCAGATGTGATTTGGGCATATTACCAAAAAGTAACTCTTGCTTCTGCTATTCTTAGCAGTCTTTGGGCTCCTGTGATTTATTATCCCTTAAATCGTTGGTGGCAACAGTTGAAGTTAGCCGAACAATCATCGTAAGTTAGTACCACCGGAGTAGTAGGAGTTAGGAGTTATTTTCCCCATCCCCCCATCCCCCCATCTTTTACATAAGGAGGAAGGAATCACAGTTTTGACTGATTGATTCCTTCCTCTTTTATTTTATTGGAATTTATTGTGCTGGCTCTGGCAATATGGATGCAAGAAGTCAATGCAATTCCCAATTCATTCTTCTTGCCGAATTGAAAAAAACGGTTTCCCGTCTCCAATGGGAAATTGACTATATTCATACAAAAATATTCACACAAGTTCCCTTTTGATTATGAATAATTCTCCTGCCAATCCTAGTGCAGATAAGTTGATATCTAATACCCACAAGGAAAAAGAAGCCGAATTTGAGTTACAATCCCCAGTCAAGGCGGTAGGGAGTGAGTTTGATCGAGCGATGATGCGACGCTGTTTGGAACTGGCTCGTCGCGCTTTGGGGCTTACTTCACCAAATCCCATGGTAGGGGCGGTAATTGTTAAAGATGGTAAAATTATTGGAGAAGGCTTTCATCCGAAAGCTGGTGAACCTCATGCTGAGGTTTTTGCACTCAAAGCTGCTGGGGATAATGCTCGTGGA
>JBHJOU010000815.1:0-12725 GCA_050329355.1 Rivularia sp. (in: cyanobacteria) | reverse complement strand
CTCAACAAATAAATCAAACCTTTGGTAGTTTTGATAATTTTAAAAAACAGTTTAATGAAGCAGGTGGAGACAGATTTGGTAGTGGATGGGTTTGGTTAGTACGTAACGCTCAAAATCAACTCCAGATTGTTAACACACCTAATCAAGATAGCCCAATTTTGGACGGATTGTATCCAATTATGGGTAATGATGTGTGGGAACACGCATATTATCTCAGATATCAGAACCGCCGCGCTGAATATCTAGAAAACTGGTGGAATGTGGTGAATTGGTCGGAAATCAACAGACGAGCGCAAGTCGTATCACAACAACAAGGTTAGGAGGTATGCGTCGATGAGAAGTTTATTGATGAAAAATCCTGTAATCATAGGAGCATTTTGGATAGGTGCATATCTTCTGATTATTTTATTACCTTTATTAATACTACTTTTATACCCACCGACACCAAGTGATGTACGTAGTGTGTGGTTAGAATTTTCCGCAGCTTTGGGTTTTATCGGTTTAGCAATGATGGCAATGCAATTTGCCTTAACTGCTCGCATCAACCGTGTTGAAGCTTCATATGGTGTTGACCTAATTCTTCAGTTTCACCGCTATACCTCAATAGTTGCATTCTTTTTCATCCTTGTTCACCCAATTATTGTATTTGTAGATAACCCAGAAACACTGCAACTATTGAATTTCATTGAAGCCCCGTGGCGAGCAAGAATGGCTGTAATCGCGACTTTAGCACTAATTGCAATTATTGTCACCTCGATTTGGCGGCAAAAGTTGAATATTCCCTACGAATCTTGGCGTATCGCTCATGGTATCTTAGCAGTTGTGATCATTGGATTTGGTTTAGGACACGTTTTGGGTGTAGGGAATTATCTAGGGTTGTTTTGGAAAGCAGTTATTTGGACTGGTATTGCAGTCGCTGCTTTGTGGTTATTAATTTACGTCCGCTTGGTTAAACCTTTTTTTATGAAGAAAAAACCTTACTTGGTAGAAGCTGCAATTCCCCAACGAGGTGATGTTTGGAATTTGGTTTTACGTCCGAGGGGACACGAAGGACTTCACTTTCAACCCGGTCAATTTGCTTGGCTGACTCTGGAAATCTCCCCGTTTAGAATGCGAGAACATCCATTTTCTTTGGCTTCGAGTGCAGAACATCCCGATCGCATTGAATTTGGCATTAAGGCTTTAGGAGACTTTACCAAAACAATCAAGGATGTCAAACCTGGTACTAGAGCTTTTCTTGATGGTCCTTATGGAGTTTTTACCACAGACCGTTATGAAAATACTGCCGGATTTGTGTTTATTGCCGGAGGTATCGGCATCACACCTATGATGAGTATGCTGCTAACTTTAGCAGAACGTCAAGATGACCGTCCCATACTGTTAATTTATGCGAGTAAGACTTGGGAAGACATAACTTACCGAGAAGAAATAGAAAACTTGCAAGACAAATTAGACCTGAGAGTTATCCACGTTCTGAGAGAAGCATCAGAAGATTGGTCAGGAGAAACGGGATATGTTGATAAAGAACTGCTCGAACGCTACATTCCCAAACGTCCTGGAAGTCGAAATTACTTTATCTGTGCTGTACCGAAAATGATGGATCAAGTGGAAAGAGCTTTACATGACTTGGAAGTACCTGTAACCCATATCCATATGGAACACTACAACCTTGTTTGATTAATTTAATAGAGTTAGTACCACCGGAGTTAGGAGTTGCGATTATAGAAGTCGGGTTTTTACGATAAATATTTGTAGTCACAGGCAATAGTGATAAAAACCCGACTTCTCACCCCAGGACATCGAAGTCACATTAATTCATTAAACTTCCTATTCCCTCCTCATAAAGACAAATTGGAGCGCTTTAAATTATTTATGAGTTTATACCGCATTGCTAAACTGACTTTCCTAGTAATTGTTTGTATCTTGTTTATCTGGATGTTGTCTCCTGCAACTATTGTACCTCCTGCTGACCCTACGGAGGCACTGACCATCTATTTAGCAGACTACGGCTGGCATTCTAGACTAGTTTTACCAATTGGTAACGGTGAATTAATTCAGTATGCTTACGGTGATTGGAATTATTTTGCACTCAATCAGCAGGACTTGAAAAATGGCGCTACTGCACTGTTTATACCAACTCAAAGTACTCTCGGTAGGCGAAAATTTAGTAATATAGTCGAACTTCAGCAGATAATTAAACAACAAGATTACACATTATTGAGTTTAGCAGTAGCGCAAACCAAAGTAACACAATTGCTGCAATTATTAGATCAACGTTTTAGTCAAAATATAGAAACAAGCATCAAAAATCCCCAAACAAATTTAACCTTAGTTAAAGATGAGCGCAAATATACAGTATTACACAACAGCAATCACGAAATCGTTGAGTGGCTAAAAGCTTTAGACTGCCAAATTTATGGTTTTGTGATGTGGGCAAATTTTCAGGTGAAACATTCATAACAAGTATTATTTCACCACATTAATTATGATGTCTATCGTTACCAGGTTGAACTTGGTAATAAGAAATAAAATTTTTACAACTCAAATAAAATTATTAAATACATTCTTATGCGTTACAGTATCATGCTTCAATTGGTCGCTACTATCACTTTAATTTTTCTTGGTACTGCTGGTTTATTTGCCTGGTTGCAATACCGTCCGGCTCCAGAAGAACCAAATACAGTAGGTAGAATTTCATCTATTCCTACTCGCATTTATACATAGATGAATTGATATATTACAGTTAACTATTAGCTCAAGGATTTAGATAATGATAGCAAAAAATGATTTAATCGCAGAAGCTTGGGGATTAATTTCCAAATCAATTATTTATTATCATGGTCGTCCGGTTGGCACGGTAGCAGCTTTAGAAACAGGTTCAGAAGCACTCAATTATGACCAATGTTTCGTCCGTGATTTTGTTTTATCAGCAATGGCTTTTTTGATTAAAGATAAACCGGAGATTGTCCGCAATTTTTTGATAGAAACTCTGGGTTTGCAGAGTCACGAGCCGCAAATGGACTCGTTTAAACCCGGTCCGGGATTAATGCCAGCCAGTTTCAAAGTAGAATCAAAAGATGGCGAAGAATATTTGACCGCTGATTTTGGAGAACAGGCGATCGCCAGAGTTCCACCTGTAGATTCTTGCTTGTGGTGGATTATCTTACTACGAGCTTATGTGAAATCCACAGGAGATATTTCCCTTGCTCAGCAAAGCGAATTTCAACAAGGAATCAAGTTAATTTTGGAAATGTGTCTTGCCCATCGATTTGCGATGTATCCAACAATGTTGGTTCCCGATGGTGCTTTTATGATTGACCGGCGTATGGGTGTCTACGAACATCCTCTAGAAATTCAGGTATTATTTTATGCTGCTTTACGTGCGGCGAAAGAACTGCTGTTACCAAATGATGATAACGCTGAATCTATTTATAATCTAAATCAACGTTTAGGACCTCTTGCCTATCATCTGCGCGAATATTATTGGATTGACCTAAATCGTTTAAATGAAATTTATCGTTTCAAAGGTGATGAATTTGGCAAAGAAGTAGCGAACAGATTCAATATTTATGCTGATTCAATTCCTGCTTGGTTAACAGAATGGCTACCAGATAATGGTGGTTATCTAGCAGGTAATCTTGGTCCTGGACGGATGGATTTTCGTTTCTTCACTTTGGGAAACTTAATGGCTATTATTACCGATGTAGCCAGTGAATCAGAATCTCAAAGTATTATGAATTTAATTGAGCAACGTTGGGACGATTTAGTGGGATATATGCCCATGAAAATCTGTTTTCCTGCACTTGAGGGTATAGAATGGCAAATCATCACCGGAAGCGACCCCAAAAATACTCCTTGGTCTTATCATAATGGTGGTAATTGGCCAGTTTTACTGTGGTTATTAACAGCAGCAGCCCAAAAAACAAATCGTCTAGAAATTGCCTACAAAGCCATTGAAATTGCGGAAAATCAATTATTTACAGATGAATGGCCAGAATACTACGATGGTAAAAATGGTCGATTAATTGGTAAAAAGGCCAGAAAATATCAACTCTGGACTATAGCTGGTTTATTATTAGCAAAAGAGTTAATCTCAAATCCTAGTCATTTAAAATTAATTTGTTTTGGAATGGAGTAAATAAGTTTTTTACATTTCATCATGACATCAAAAAAAAACATCAGAAAATCTCCCGTTGTTCGTAACCGCTGGTTTGAAAGGTTGATTGCTATCTTAGCAGTGATAAACTTATGTTTAGTCTTCTTTGATTTGACTTATATACATTGGCGTGATTTCTATCTTCAAGTATTACCAAATGTCACTCGAATATATGACCCAATCAAGGGAATCGAACCCCACCCAGAAACGCAAAATTACTTGAATAAAGTTACAAAATTAGAAGAACAAGTTTTGCAGACTGGTTTGCAATCAACCCAAACAGAAAATTTACTAGATGAATTACGCTTTCTTAGTCATCGGATGATTGAGGATAATCCATTCGATGTTGCAAATAAAAGTGGTACTTTAGCAAAAATTAAAAATGAAATTCGCTTGCGTACAAATCAACAATCTGCTAGAGATGCTTTTAATGTTTTTTGGAGTCAAACTTATTTATCCCAAATGGGTTGGCAATCAGAAATCAATTTATTTAATTCTCAAATTAAACCTTTAATTAATAGTAACTATTATCGCGATATTAATAGATTTGGTAACTTTCTCAATCGTTTCTGGCTGATTGACTTACCTTTTGTAATTATTTTTGCCCTAGAATTTTTAGCACGTACTTTTTATATCGGCCGTCGCAATCCCAACTTAAACTGGTTAGAAGCGATGTTACGACGGTGGTATGATTTATTTTTATTACTTCCCCAATGGCGTTGGTTACGAATCATTCCAGTCACTATACGTCTTTACCAAACCGATTTATTAAATCTTGAACCTTTGCGATCGCAACTTAATCATGATTTTGCAGTGAGTTTTGCTGAGGAAATCACTGAAATGGTCGGTATTCAAATGATTGATCAAATGCAAGATGCGATTCGTCAAGGTGATTTAGCACGCTGGTTGTTTCATCCTGAAACTCGTAAACCCTATGTGCAAGTAAATCAAACAAATGAGGTAAAAGCTATAGTTACTCGCTTAGCCGATGTCAGTATTTATGATGTATTACCTCAAATTCAACCTGATATAGAAGCCTTAATGCATCATGGTATCGTAAAAACTCTCAACGAATCTCCGATTTATCAACAAATACAAAATATACCCGGTTTAAATAATTTACCCAATCAATTAGCAGAAAATTTGGCTCGTGATTTATCTCACTCTGCTTGTAACAATTTAATTAAGTCAATGTCAGATCCAGTTGCAGGAAAACTTAGTTCTAATATAATTACCAGTTTTCGTGATGTTTTAGAGATTGAGTTACAGAAAAAGCATAACATTGAAGAATTTCAATCTTTACTGATCGATATGCTAGAAGAAATCAAAATTAATTATGTTAAAGGGATTAATTATTCTGGAGTTGAAAAAATATTAGAGGAAGCGAACCAGATTCATCAAATTATTGCTGTAGACTAAGAAGTCGGGTTCCTGAAAGAAACCCGATTTCTCTCATCTGTTCAAATTATTTTCGAGGATTAGCAATTTTTTCGGTTGATTTTGCTAATCTTTCCAGTGCGTCTGTTTGTTTTTCAATTTGTTGGCTTTGCTTCTCAAGTTCTTTTAATTGCTTTGTCTGAGAAAGTGCATCGCTGGTATGAGGGGTAAAAAATTCACAACCGGATAGTATGACACAAATTAACATTGCAAAAATTAGTAGGTAACGCATTATATTTTTCCTCGAAAATTATTCTATGTATTTGGGATTGTATTAATGTTCCAACTAAGTCAAAAGAGTTGAGTTGACATTCAGCTTCACCTATATTTAGTCTCTTTTACATCTGTCTGAGGTTTGAATAATATTGCTTTAATTGAAATAGTTTTTATCGAAATTTCTATTTAATTACAACGTAGACAGTTACTTTAACTTGTGAAAATCAAAGAATAGAACATTAAAAATCATATTCTATCTCATTCTACTATTTGGCAAAATCTAACTTTTAGCATAGTACTTAAGTTAGATTTTTGTTTTCCAAATATATTCTATTTGTAAGATGTTTTTTAAAAAAGAAAAGACTATAATTGGTTAGTTAAAACAAATAAAAGCTGATATTTTGTCATGGAATTTTGCTTCCAAACATTGGTAACAAATTACTGTCACTTTCTATTCACATTTATTGTTCAATATTAAAAAACAGTTAATCGGCAGTTTTGTAGAATCATTTTCCTTGTTCTTGATCGAGCTAGAAGGTATATCAAAGATTATTTATAAATATCTTCAACAAAAGTTTTGCTGACTTTCTGTTTTTCACCCACCATTGATAATTATTACTCATGAAAACTTCTGATCTCAAATACATCATCTCTGTCTTAAGTATTGCAACTGGTATTCTTGGTTTTAGCAACCTTCAAGCAAACGCCTCTGAGATACA
This sequence comes from Rivularia sp. (in: cyanobacteria), assembly GCA_050329355.1. Classification (GTDB taxonomy): domain Bacteria; phylum Cyanobacteriota; class Cyanobacteriia; order Cyanobacteriales; family Nostocaceae; genus Rivularia. Next base: position 6,197 of record JBHJOU010000815.1, on the reverse strand, counting down.
AAATATTTCCAAAGATACCTCGACAGTGCAAACTAAAACTATGACACCAGTGCCTATTTCAGGTACTAAAATCAGTCAGAATGCTACTGACTTGCAAGCACAAACACCATATCCCACACAACAAATACCACAGCAAATACCTCAGCAATCACCATATCCCACACAAACACCACAGCAATTACCTCAGCAATCACCTGAACCCTTTCCAGCGCAAATCGACGAGACACCAGCACCAACCCTGTCACCTGGTAGACAAACCCGTGGTGGTTCTAGCTACATAGGGGTTGGTGGCAATATTGGATTAGGTGGAGGTACCACATTAAGCGAAGGTTCTTTTGCTGTGAACAGTAAGATTGGTTTGACCAATAACTTTTCTGTACGTCCCAGTGCTTTAATCGGTGATAACGCACTTTTTCTGATTCCTTTAACTCTTGATTTTCCAGTGGAATCTGTTACAGATACAGGAGTTCAACAAATAAATGTCGCTCCCTACATTGGTGCCGGAGCTGCAATTTCTACTGGTCAAGATAGCACTGTTGGTTTTCTGATCAGTGGTGGTGTGGATGTTCCTCTCTCACCTCAATTTACTGCTAATGCTGGTGTAAATATTGGTTTTATCGATGATACAGAAGTCGGATTAATGTTAGGAGTTGGTTACAACTTTTAAATTAAATAAGCTTAATGCTACTTATTTGATTGAAACAGAAATTGATCTGAGGATGAAAAGATGAAAATTCAAAAATTTGCGAGTTTTGCTACAGGTATTCTATTACTACCAGTTTTTGCAGCCTGTACGCCAAACGATACTGCTCAAGACACTACAATAACTCCACCTCCTGGGACAGATGTAAATACACCTGATCTGGCAACTACTCCCACAACCCCTCCTACAACTCCTGGTACAACTCCAGGTGTAGCGGTGGATGATGACATTGCGGACGTTGTAGAAGATAACCCTTCATTAAAGACACTTGCAAATCTGATTGATGAAACAGATGTAGAAGACAAATTAGATGATGATGGACCTTACACCTTATTTGCACCTTCTGACCAAGCATTTGCTGCTATTCCCGAAGCGACACGGCAGCGGCTGCTTCAACCAGAAAACCGGGATACTCTCAGACAGATTTTAAATTATCATGTGGTTCCAGGTAACTTAACAGCAAATCAAATTCAGTCGGGAGAGATTCAAACTCTTGCGAACAATCCACTCAATATACAAGTTGACCAAGCAACTAACCAAGTTCGAGTTAACGGAGCTACCGTTACTCAGCCAGATATTCAAGCTAGCAACGGTGTTATCCATATCATTGACCAGGTAATTTTACCACCCAATTTGAATTTGTAAAGCCCAATTACGAATAGACATCTCCGGAAAAACTGTAGAGACGTAGCATTGCTACGTCTTTATAAGAGTTCTGGATAACGCATAAATAATTAATTTTCGGTGATGTCTAATAGATATAAGGTCAGTTCGGACTAATTTTTAAACCACTGTTGTAATCAAGTGTTTCATGTTTAAAGTGCATTAGCTGTTTGGACTGTCCGGCTTACTCTACAAAATAATAATTTTTAATAAGTTTAAATAAGTTTGAAAAAAAATTAATATTGCCAATTAAATGTGTTTTAGCTTAGCTGTGATATTAGGGAGTAAAAAACATGACTGCTGAAGAAAAAAGGCTGGAAGAAGACCGCAATCGTCAAGCATACTGGCGGAGATGGGGACCTTACTTGAGCGATCGCCAATGGGGAACGGTGCGAGAAGATTACAGTTCCGATGGTAGTGCTTGGGATTATTTTCCCCACGAACACGCTCGCTCTCGTGCTTATCGTTGGGGAGAAGATGGGATTGGTGGCATTTCCGATAATCATCAACGGTTATGTTTTGCGATCGCGTTGTGGAACGGTGCAGATCCAATCCTAAAAGAACGGCTATTTGGTTTATCTGGTCCAGAAGGCAATCATGGGGAAGATGTTAAAGAATATTACTTTTATCTTGACAATACCCCATCTCATGCATACATGAAATACCTTTACAAATATCCGCAAAAGGCATTTCCTTACACACAATTAGTCGAAGAAAATCAGCGCCGGGGTTATGATGACCCAGAATTTGAATTAGTAAATACGGGCATCTTTGATAATAATGAATACTTTGATGTATTTGTAGAATATGCCAAGCATTCAGATGAAGATATTCTGATTCAAATCAGCATTGTCAACCGTGCTGCTGAAGCTAAAACTTTAGATATTTTACCAACTTTATGGTTTCGCAACACTTGGTCTTGGGAAGAAAATTCTGAAAAGCCAATTCTTACTCAAGATTCCCCAAGTGTTATTAATGCGTTTCACCCGACTTTAGGAAAGCGCTGGCTTTATTATCAAAATAGCCAAGCTACTTTATTTACTGAAAATGAAACTAATCAAGAAAGATTATTCGGAGTAGAAAATCATTCTCCCTATGTAAAAGATGGAATTAATAATTATATTATTCATGGAGAAACTACAGCAGTTAATCCTAATCAAACAGGTACAAAAGCAGCGGCTCATTATCATTTAAAAATTGCTGCCGGAGAAACCCAAATAATTCAACTAAGATTGTCTAAGAATGGCAATTTAACAGCACCTTTTGGTAGAGAATTTGATAACACTTTCCAGCTTCGCAAGCAGGAAGCAGATGAATTTTACCAACGGATTTCTTCTGATAAGTTATCAGCAGATGTTCGCAACGTCCAACGACAAGCTTTTGCTGGCTTGTTGTGGACAAAACAGTATTATCACTATGTAGTAGAAGACTGGTTAAATGGCGATACCAATCAACCACCTCCACAACGATATAATGCTCGTAATCAAGAATGGATGCATCTTTTCAACGATGACATTATTTCCATGCCCGATAAATGGGAATTTCCGTGGTATGCGGCTTGGGATTTAGCTTTTCATGTAATTCCTTTGGCAATGATTGACCCAGATTTTGCCAAACGTCAAATGGATAGATTAACGCGAGAATGGTATCTACATCCCAACGGGCAAATTCCCGCTTATGAATGGCATTTTAGTGATGTAAATCCTCCCGTTCATGCTTGGGGTACTTGGCGAGTTTATCAGATTGAAAAGGAGTTTTACGGACGTGGTGATACAGATTTTTTAGAGCGGGTATTTCAAAAGTTACTGCTGAATTTTACATGGTGGGTTAATCGTAAAGATAATGATGGGAATAATGTCTTTCAAGGAGGATTTTTAGGTTTAGATAATATCGGTATTTTTGACCGCAGTTCCGAATTACCTACAGGCGGTTATTTAGAGCAATCTGACGCTACAAGTTGGATGGGAATGTATTGCTTGAATATGTTAGTAATAGCTTTAGAACTTGCCAAAACTAATTCTGTTTACGAAGATATTGCTAGTAAGTTTTTTGAACATTTCCTGTATATTGCCGATGCCATGAATCACATTGGTGAAACAAATATTCACCTGTGGGATGATACTGACCAATTTTTCTACGATGTACTGCATTCACCCCACAATGAACGCCACCATCTCAAAGTTCGTTCCATGGTAGGTTTAGTTCCTTTATTCGCCGTAGAAACTTTAGACGCAAATGTTTTACAAGCGTTTCCTGGTTTTAGAAAACGCTTTGAATGGTTTATTAAAAACCGTCCTCATCTACAACAAAATATTGCTTCTTTAGAAACCACAGGAAGTGGAGCTAAACGATTACTCGCCGTTGTTAGCCCAGAAAAACTCAAACTAATTCTGCAAAGAATGCTAGATGAAACTGAGTTTTTAAGTCCTTGTGGTATCCGTTCTGTTTCCAGATTTCATGCTGAACATCCCTACATTTTTGAAGTTGATGGACAACAGCATTCTGTTAATTATGAACCCGCAGAATCCACTAATGGAATGTTTGGTGGTAATTCTAACTGGCGTGGTCCAATTTGGTTCCCGATGAATTATTTAATTATTGAATCCTTGGAAAAATTCCATCAATATTTGGGAGATGATTTTAAAGTTGAATATCCTACTAACTCTGGTGAATTTATCACTTTGAAGGAAATAGCAACCGAATTATCTCATAGATTGATGAGTATCTTTTTGCGTTCAGAAGCCGGATATCGTCCTGTTCACGGTGGTAATTCACTGTTTCAAAGTAATCCCTATTGGCGCGATTTGATTTTGTTTTACGAGTATTTTAATGGTGATAACGGTGCTGGATTGGGAGCTAATCATCAAACAGGTTGGACTGGGTTAGTAGCAAGTTTAATTTATTCATGTGGAAGTAGTTATCGTTCTTGTCAAGTTCTTCCACAACCAGAAAAAGCTGATGCTGCGATTGTTTCTTAAGTATTGGTGAATAAAAATATGAAGTGATGATTTGACATTATTTGAGAGACGTAGCACTGCTACGTCTCTACAAAGTTTTCGCAATTAAATTAATTTAAATTCATTATTTTAAATTACTCCATCTCCTCACCAAGTTTTATGTCTACATCTACAAAAATGTAAAATTAAAAACTACCCATTGGTAGAAAAATCATATTTCTTTTGTGTGAACAATCCGAATATCCAAATACGACTAGTGAAAGACGAAATATAAATTTAAACTCTTTATGATAAGCAAGGAGGCTGACAATTCTAATTGTGTCGGTTGCAAATAAACTGTATGCGAATATTACTAGTAGAAGATGATCCGGAACAATTAGAACCATTACAAGGTGTGCTATCGGAAGCTGGATATATCGTCGATGGAGTTGATGATGGAGAAATTGCCCAATGGTTATTATCCAAAAAAGAGTATGATTTATTGATTTTGGATTGGATGTTACCTACAATCAGTGGTTTAAGTCTTTGTCATCAATATCGACTTATTGGCAAAACTGCACCAGTACTGATGCTTAGTGCAAAGGATACTACACAGGATAAAGTCGCGGGTTTAGATGCAGGAGCAGATGACTATCTCGTCAAACCTGCCGATTTAGTGGAACTTTTAGCGCGGGTACGTGCTTTAGGAAGACGTTCTCCTCAGTGGATTGGAGATATTTTGACTGTTGCAGATTTACAATTACATCTAAATAATTTAACTGTTGAACGCAATCAAGTAAGTGTAGAATTATCCCCACGGGAAACTCAATTGTTAGAGTATTTCATGCGTCATCGTAATCAGGTATTAACTCGCGAACAAATTGAAGAAGCGCTGTGGGAGTGGGGTACGGAACCCGAAAGCAATGCATTAACTGTACTGGTACGCAAATTGCGAAATCGCTTACAGTTAGTTGGTGTAGCGGATTGGATTAAAACTGTTTACGGTATGGGTTATAGTTTTAAAGCACCGGATAATTTAAAATTAAAATAAATTAAATTAAATTAAATTAAATTAAATTAAATAAAAATAAAAATTAAATAAATAAAAATAAAATAAATAAAATAAATAAAATAAATAAAATAAATAAAATACACAAATATTTTAATTTTTGGTGTTGCTCAATGCTGAGTTAAATCAGCAACACTTAATTTTTGATTCGATAGCTGACTAATATTCTAACATTTTCACGAGACAATCCCAATTCTTGAATAATCATCGCTTTTACAGAGTTTAATTGTGTAACTGGAAACTCGAATTCTAGTTCTTTAAGTGCGGAGTTAGCAGTATTGACTTCAATTTTTGTCAAACCTCGCTGTTTTTCTATTTCAACTAAAATTCCTAATACTTTAACTTGAGAATGTACTTGCATTTGTGTATTAGGTTGCAGTGTTTGAATTTTATTAGATACTCCTAATTCCTGAGCAATTATGGCTTTTACCTCGCTTAATTCTGTAGCTGGAACTTTGAATGTTAACTTTTTGAGTATAGAGTTTGTAGTTTGAAGTTCAACTGTGGTAAATTCCTGCTCTCGATCTATTTCAGCTTCCGTTATTAATACATTGGCTGCAAAATTGACCATGACTGTGTATGTATCAGCTTGGAGTTTATCTACTGTAGTTGTAGTGTAGGAACGACTTAATAGTAGATTTGTTAAAGATTCACCACCAAATCCAAAAGCAATTAAGAGCAGGGGTAACGGTAATAAATATTCTAAGTTGGAAGAGTGGAGTTTTTGTAATAATTGGGAGAAGGACATAGGTTTGGAACTCTAAACACAAATCATCCTAAATTTCATGTTTCATCGTAGCCGCAGCAATTTAGCTTTATGGTTTAC
>JBHJOU010000405.1:0-14074 GCA_050329355.1 Rivularia sp. (in: cyanobacteria) | reverse complement strand
TTTGACTGTTTTGGCTTGATGGTGTGGCTATTTGTTGATGAAAGCTACCAAAACTGATAACGGGAATCAGTGCAAGGCTAAAAAGAGATTGATTAAACATGATTTTTCTTTGTAACGGGTAAAATATAAGCTAAAAAAACAACTGAGGGCAAAAACCAGGGAAATAAAATTGCCGCAGATATATAAAGCTGAAGTACTAAAATGCCGTAGACTATAACCGCACCAATCGAACTAGCTAAGATTTGTAAGTGCAGTTTATGGCTTAAATTAGACTTTTGCTTCACTGAAAAACCAGCAATTTTACTCAGAATAACTGCCACCCCAATCGCCCAAATATCGGGGATAGGAATCACATAATGGCGTGTGAGAAAATGCTGGGTCATGTATGCTAAAAATTCACCGCCTGTAAGCCAATTTTGCTGCGTCCAGTATGTGATCGCAGAGGGTGCTGGTGATCGATCTGGCTGACCGGAAGCTATTCCTAAACGTTCGTCACTACCTGTGGCAATTAATACTACTTGTTTGGAAAGTAGGGGAAATTTGTTGATATCCGGATTTTCTAACAATTTCCAAGCCGGAATTTTGGTATAAACCCGTTCGGGAGGCAGGGAAAAATCAATTAACGGTTGCAATCCCAGAGGAGGACGTAACTGTAAAAGTGCAGGTAAATTACCGAGTTGGGGGTGGTTTTGCTCAATCTCATCGAGTAGTTGAGCGCGTAAATTAGTCACCCGATTAGTTTGCGGTTTAAGTAAATCTACCATTTCTTGATTTGCTGTCTGCACAAGCGACATCAAATAGGACATCGGGCAAGCTTGACGACAATCACGACCAGCAGCAGGAATTTCTACAAGGTAATGATAAGCATCAGTATATCCTTGTAATGTCCAATTCCACTTGTTAATCCCGATCGTCTCATTTGTGCCGATTTCTCGATTAGGTTCCAAAATTGCCCCAAAAATTAGCCACATATTGGCATCTACCGCACTTCGTACCGCTCTACCTAAATCTCGATCCCCTGATGGGGGGTCTTTTTGGGGTGTATCGAAGATAAAATCTAAGCCTACAACCGAAGCATTTAATTGAATGGTACTATCAAGCAACTTAGCAATGTAGCTGCGGTTCATCGGTTGCAGTTGAGAGTTAGGAAGTCCAGCACGGTAAATCGATTCGGCATCAATTTCGATTAATGCCACTGGGGGAGCTTCTTCAGAAGGAATTTGGGCGGTAGCTTGGCGGTACACTGATTGAGTTAGCATTCGCCCATCTAAGAGTACTTCTTGTACAGCAGGAATCAAGCTCAAAGTCAGACTTGCGGTGAGGGCGATCGCCTCGATCGCAGTTGGTAAGCTTTGCCGCAACTGCTGTTTCCAGCGGAAGGGAGGAATGCGAAATAATGTCGCTCCTGGATGACAAAATAAGGAAGGGACTAAATAAGCCGAGGGGTAAGTATGGCTTTTTTCCATGCGTAGAAATTGCCGCGCTCCCATCACCGATTCATAGATATCCTGGTGTTTGCCCAATCCTTGGAGAAATCGGATCAGAAATTCTTGAGCGACACGGTTGTGAATCGGTTCGCGCATGACTACAACTTGACTAAAACCCAAATCAATCAAAGACTCGGCGATATTTAACCCATTGCATGAATTGAAAATTGCTACCTGAAGTCCGCGTTTTTTGGCTACACTCAGTTGAGGAGCAATTTCATCAATGGCAATCGATAAACCAGGAGCAATACCCAATTCCCCTCCTGTCAATTCTGATTCATTGCTGTGTCCCGCAAAAAATAATACATCCCATCCAGCTTCTTGTGCGATCGCCGAGGTAATTTCTTGGATAACTTCAGTCGGGGTTTGTTCCGGTTGCCAACCCACAAAGGTAATCTCAGCTATGCTTCGCAGCGATTTTACCGCTTCGCGATCGGCTTGAAAATTTAACCCTGTATCATCGCCCAAAATTGCCAAAATGCGAGCGCGTCGGCGATATGGCTTTTGGTGTGTTGCGGTTTCCGCTCGAATATTCAAAGGAGCGCGAATGATTTGAATCGCCCGCGCACTAGCAAATTCGGTGCCGAGTTCCCACGCTTCCCAAGGAAAGCGATCTAACTCAATTGGCGCACACGTCATAAACACTTTTACTGGTTCAGTGGGATTGATTACCAATTCTTGACTGGCTTTAGCAATAGTGGCACGGACATCATATAACTCCCCACTCCGCAACCAGCCATGAAACTCATACATCAATTTAGTTTCCACTTTTACCAGTTCTGCGTGCCAGTCTACATCTAGTTCTACCACTCCTCCACCAACCGTCCGCCCCCGCATCTGTTCTGACTGATAAAAGCATAGATATGCCCGTCGCCACTGTTGATATAACACAGTTAAATTAGAGGGATAACTAACCTGCGCTGTCAATCTTTGTCCCTGTCCCCAAGACAACTCGAAGCAACAAATTTGCTCGATTTTTTGAACTTTTAAATTAAAAATATGGGAATTATTTTTCATAATCTATTGCGAGTTAACAGTGGATAAAACCCTTTAATAATGCAGTAAATAAAATAGTATTTTATATTTAATTTTACTAATTCGATGTTAATTTTAATCTATATTTGTGGTTCTTTATTACATAGTATGCCTATCTCTTATTACGAAGAAATTATCCCGATTAAACACTAAAATTATTTTAGAGTTCACGAATTACGAATTACGAATTACGAATTATATTCACTACTCCCTACTCCTTTCAATTTAAACTGTTGGTAATTCCATACCAAAAGGCGGAATCTCAAATACAGTTTCATCATCTATAGTTACTGTTATCCAGAATCTTTCTTCCCAATTGCCAATCACTTGAGCGTACAATATACCTTTGTTACTGTCTTCGAGGGATTCTATAAATAATCGCTCCGTTTGATCTCGTACCTCTAATGTCAAACTTTTAGGCATTTCTGCTTGCGGTTGAGAACCCAAAGCAATCAACAGCATCCATTCTTTGTTGTCCCCTGTTTCTGATAATACCCACATAATTGCGTATAGCCGTAAAGCAAGGCCTTGGCTATCGCACTCCAAATCGCGGTAAGCACCCCGCGCCGTTGAGGGAATCTGAACACCACTTTTTGCTAATCCAGAACGAATTTTTTCAAACTCGTCTTCTAAGGAACGCAATTGCGATATTGCAAAAGATGGCATGAGCATCCACCCTAATTCACTCGCTACCGCATCCAGTTGATTGCGTAACCAAAGACTGACGTTGATTAGTGGTTGAGCCAAGGAAGGATTGATTATTTTATAAGCCCAGTTAATCAAGTCGGGATTACTCAGTAATGTTGTAGCTTCTTTGACTGTGAGTAATTGCCAGAAATGCTGTTTTTGCAGTTGCGAAGTAAGTGCAGTCAGCTTGTCTCGCAACGCTGTAGTTGTATAATTTTGGGCAATTTTTGTTGGTAATTGAATTGCATCTGCATCCAGACAACGAAGATTGAGCAGTAGTGCATCAGGGTTTGAATAAAACCAAGTTGATGGTATTGGGTATGTCCAATCTGAATTTACTTGTAAATGTGCTTTTTGTTGATAGTTACAGTACTGCTCGTAACTCATAAAGCCTGATACACCAACTTGCTGCTCTTCTTCTTCAACCTGCATTAACACGTAGAAATGAGCAGTGAAATCGGCAATATCTAAGACTGCGAAAGGGACACTGCTATTTGTTAAGACACAAACTTTAAAATTACCGACTTTTATATTACAGGCTGCTGTAAGTAAATTTGCGTATAGAGGTTGCCAAATGGAAGCGTTAACGGATTCAAATTGTAAATCCGGAGCGCGTTCGAGCAGCCATTTTTCAAATCCCAAAACTCCTAACGCACAAAGGTAAACTTCCCAGCGTTGTTGTGGTAAATGTATAGATTGACTCAGACGTGCAGCTTTTTGAAAATGCTTTGGTAATAGTTCGGTGCGCGTTTCGTTGAGAGATTGCCAATCCGGTGTAAATTCTGATTCTAATAGTTGATTATTCATATTAATAATAAATGCAGTAATTAATGATTATTGTTCCTATCCAGATAACGACAAAGACGACGAGCAAATAAACTACGTAGGGGTTGATTGCGAACTGGATTTTTGGTTTCAGATTCTGCTTCTTGAATAATGCCAGAAATCTGTTCGTCCAAGATTAATTCTAATTGTCGATCTAAATTTTGTAACCGTTCGGAGTTTGCAAATAATTTGGCAGTATCAAGAACGCGATCGCGCAACATTAATAATAATTTTTGACGAATGTCAGCACGCAATTGATTAAGTTTTAATAACCGGGTTACTTCATACTGTTTTTGCAAATTAATTTGAGGTGCAATTTGGTTCATGGATTCACCTTGGCAATGAAAAAGATGTAAAGCGGTAATAAATGATTGTGCCATTGCAGAACGCTTGCATTGAAGTTTCTGAATATAATCATCAATAACTTGAGCAAGAGAGCTATCTAAACATTCTAGAAATTGATTTTGATATAACTTGATGAATTCTAGCTCTTCGTCGTCTTCACTAATAGGGGATTGCTCTACAATATTTTGAATATCAGGTCGATCCAAAGAAACTGAAGATACATTTCCTCCTTGGGCAGTAATGCGATATCGTCTCAGATAGGATGCGATCGCGTGCAATTGACTTAATATTGCCGTACTACTAAGTTGACGCTCGGTAGCAATTTCCAACTCATTAGCAATGCGAGTTAACTGTTCGGGTGTCGGTTGCTGACAGGGTAGTGTTGTTCCTACAACAAGTCTTTGTTGCAAACGGTCTTCACGATAAACTGAGTGATAACTGATTAAAAGCTCGCAGGCTTGCTGAATTTCCATTGCTGCCAAACCATACATATCAGTCAAAATTCGCTGCAATTCTTTTGGCTTTGTATCATTCAAAAGCGCCCAATCGCTAACTAAAAAAACACCATGCTCAAGTAAAAATCGCTTGAGTTCTGGATGTTGTTTCACATAACGATTTACCCATGTATTGAGCGTTCCTTTCGCTGGATCGAAGGTTTTGAGAACAGTACTCGCTAAAGATTGATAGGAACTAGTTTGACTTGATGCACCTTCTGACTGTCTTTTTGCTAAAAGTATCTCATCATCCAATACAAAAGGTAACAAATCTTGACAATCAAAACCGTTTTGAGAGCCAAATTTGGTTGCCAAGTCCAGACAAACTTGATAAATCTGGTGAGAGATATAACAGCGCAGACAAGTTTGTGCCAACCCATCACCTGATTGCATCTGTTGCCAAAGTTGACGTTCCACTTTCGTGTGGGATTCAATTTTGGTCAAATCTGGAAATTGTTTTTTAAAATAACTTTGAGCAGCAGTAATCATCTCAACCCGGCGTTTGCTAGTATCTAACTTGACAAATTCCCAATATTTTGATAAAGAAACCACAGTGTTTTTACTTACTCAAAACCAATCATCCTCAATTTTTTCACCTCCTGCAAGTAAAAGCAATTTGTTTACCATAACGATCTAATAACTTTATATTTCTGGTGATGGTGAACTTATGCAAAAATATCAGCGATCATGAAAAAGGCGATAAGCGGAGCTTAATGCCAAAGGCATATCGCACTCATCATAAAAAATTATCTTCAATTTAGTTTTTACTTTTACTCGCTGCCAATAATCTTTTTCGTCAATGCTTGTATTTCCTAAAAGGCGACACCCGGATTTGAACCGGGGGATGGAGGTTTTGCAGAGCTTAAAAAAACTCTCATTTCACAAGGGTTTTAGCTTACGAACAATGTTTTTACCCCACTTCGTCATGTAGCTAGAAGAGAAATTCTCAATCAAAGGATGTGTCGGCATATTCCGGTTTTTATCTCGCAGACGCGGCGTACAGTCTGGGCGTGCCTGTCCCCAGTTTTTCAGGTTCGCTGCGACTTCGGCTATGGTTCTTAAGGCTATTGTTTGTGTAAGTTAGCGGCACGATCAAGCAGATGATCGACATGATCTCGAAGTGTTCTACCAGCAATCGTTTATCCAGAAAAGCAGAATCATCATAGGTAGCCCATGAAGTAAACATTTAGATGTTTAAATAACTCCGGTGGTTCTAACTCCCTACAATTCATTACCAAAACTCGCTTCAAATGGAAAGAGTAAGATACAATTGTTAAGGGATGTTTACAGAATAACCATTTTTATCCGAATTCTGTTATTACACCCTTGACAAGTTTAAAATATAAAATCCGCAGTTCATCGGACGCACTTATGACGCTCCCAATCCGCAACGTCGCTATTATCGCTCACGTAGACCACGGCAAAACAACTCTCGTTGATTCCCTGCTCAAACAATCTGGCATTTTCCGTGAAGGGGAAGACGTTCCGGATTGCGTCATGGATTCCAACGATTTGGAAAGAGAACGAGGAATTACGATTCTTTCCAAAAATACCGCCGTTCGCTACAAAGAAACTTTAATTAATATTGTTGATACCCCCGGACACGCTGACTTCGGTGGAGAAGTTGAACGGGTATTAGGTATGGTGGACGGTTGTGTCCTCATCGTGGATGCAAATGAAGGTCCCATGCCCCAAACACGTTTTGTGTTGAAGAAAGCTTTGGAAAAAGGATTACGTCCGATTGTTGTAGTCAACAAAATCGACCGTCCCCGAGCTGATCCCCACGTCGCAGTTGATAAAGTATTGGATTTGTTCTTGGAATTAGGGGCAGATGATGACCAATGCGATTTCCCCTATTTGTTCGCTTCGGGTTTAGCTGGTTTCGCTAAAAAAGAACTCGAAGATGAATCCAGTGATATGAAGCCTTTATTTGAGGCAATTTTACGTCACGTTCCACCCCCAGTCGGCGACCCCGAAAAACCGTTACAATTACAAGTCACAACTTTGGATTATTCCGATTATCTGGGACGAATTGTGATTGGTAGAATTCACAACGGTACCATTAATGCCGGACAACAAGCGGCTTTGGTTAAGGAAGATGGCAAAATTGTCAAATCCAAGATTAGTAAGTTGATGGGATTTGAAGGTTTAGCGCGAGTTGAATTAGAAACATCATCCGCCGGTAATCTGGTTGCGGTCGCTGGTTTTGCCGATGCCAACATTGGAGAAACCATCACCTGTCCCAACGAACCTCAAGCCTTGCCACTTATTAAAGTGGACGAACCTACTTTACAAATGACCTTTTCTGTGAATGATTCGCCATTCTGCGGACAGGAAGGAGATTTCGTAACTTCTCGGCAGATCAGAGACCGTTTGATGCGGGAGTTACAAACTAATGTAGCTTTACGGGTTGAAGAAACCGATTCTCCCGATAGATTTGGAGTTTCCGGACGTGGTGAACTCCACCTAGGTATTTTAATTGAAACCATGCGTCGCGAAGGTTACGAGTTTCAGGTATCCCAGCCACAAGTAATTTACCGCGAAGTCAACGGACAACCTTGCGAACCTTACGAACTTTTAGTTTTAGACGTTCCCGAAGAAGCCGTTGGTGGCTGTATCGAACGACTCGGACAGCGCAAAGGTGAAATGCAGGATATGCAAATGGGTAATGCGGGGCGATCGCAATTAGAGTTCATCATTCCGGCTCGTGGTTTGATTGGTTTCCGGGGTGAATTCATGCGTCTCACTCGTGGTGACGGTATCATGAACCACAGTTTCCTCGATTATCGTCCAATTATTGGCGAAATTTCTGCTCGTCGTAACGGTGTACTGATATCTTTTGATGAAGGTGTTGCGACTTTCTACGCTTTGAAAAATGCAGAAGATAGAGGTTCTTACTTTATTACTCCGGGTACCAAAGTTTATAAAGGTATGATTATTGGAGAAAATAATCGTCCTCAAGACTTGGAATTAAACGTTTGTAAAACCAAGCAGTTGACAAACCATCGTGCTGCTGGTGGTGATGAATTGGTTCAATTACAAGCACCCACAGATATGAGTCTGGAAAGAGCTTTAGAATATATTGGACCTGACGAATTGGTAGAAGTTACACCCGAATCAATTCGTTTACGGAAAATGTCAAAGAAATTTGCCAAGCGGTAATTTAGGTCAAAGGTTAAAGGTTAAAGGTTAAAGTTGTCTCAGAAGTCGAGTTTTTGATGATGATTTTCTGGTATTAACGATATTTCTTGTAAAAACCCGATTTCTTAACCGATGAAAAATTCAAATATATTTCTTATGGAACGGGTTCAACAGCCCGTTTTTTTATTGTTTTTTTATTGTAATATCTAATTATTTTCTATTCCCAAGTTGCTACATCTCGAAATATTTGGGGAATATCTGTAGATTGAGGAAATTCTAACATGGTCTCCCTAATACCTAAATATCCCGATTCGGTAAAAGACATTAACATTCTCGATAAAGCAAACCAAACCTCACTTTCATACTCCCAATCACTGTAACGTTTAGATTTACCAGCAATTGATCGCAATGCCCAAAAAAAACTATTTCTCACCACAGAACCGCCTTTTTTGTATTCCGGAACATCTTCGTGGTTGATGTATATTACGTCATTTTCAATTTTGGCTTTCATAATCGGCGATTAAAAGTTAGGAGTTAGGAGTTAGGAGTTGGGAGTTAGGAGTTAGGAGTTAAGACCACCGGAGTTTCTTGAATATAGCGCTATATTAATCAATTACCAATTACCATTGATAACTGATAACTGATAACTGATAACTGATAACTGATTTTACATTCCCAACCAAGAAAGAAAAGTTTGCCACAATGAAATACTAACTTGTCCTTCAAGCTTCATTTTTATGCGAATATCTTGAATATTCCAATTAGTTAATTTCGCAAGAGTTTGCGCTTCTTTTTCAAAACGATTTCGTAAAGACCTTTTATATTCTCTACCAGCAGAACAATTTGTTTCACTAGTAAAAGGATGCTGTAAAACATAACGTCCTTGGAAATTGTCGCGGTTAGAAGTTTCCTGAAACATCAAATCTTCGGGAAACTTATCGCGGGTATAACGGACGTGTAAACGAGTTACAAAAATGTTACTACTCGGAAAACCACCGCGAAATCCGGGAGGTACAATTCCACTTGAATAATCATCCAACCAAAATACACCCGCATCAATAAGCTCTTCTCTATTTAACGGTTCGGCAGAACAAGGGTCGCAATTACCCATGTCCCAAGCATATTCTAAAAATGCAACTTTTTTGTCTTCCTTTGTATAGGAAGTTTGGAACATTGATTTATAAAAGTCACCAAATTCTTCTTTAACATACACCGGAATATTCACATCTGAGGGAACTTTTACCGTGCGGTAGTTAGTAAGTTCTGTTTGTCCTTTGGATGAAAGAATATAAGCAATTAAATCCTGTTCTGATGTTGAATTAACCATTCCCAAACGAATCGGTAACATAAATTTAGACGATTCGTAGGAAATTTGTAAAGGACGAAGATTCTGATAACCCTCTTTGTCAAACTTTTCTAAATTGACTTTGGCAACAAAGAATTTCATATTCTGACGAATATAAGGATTCAATAACTGTCTTGCACCTCTAGGAATTTTATAACCGTTACCATGTAACCATCTTTCTAAACCCCTAGATTCCTTCGCACTCAAAATCACAATATCGTATTCACCGACATTAAATTGCGCTTCCACTGTCACACCCAAATTGCGATCGCTTCTTTTACTTGCTTCAGCGGTTGGTGCTGGAGCAGACATCGGTGCATTGTTTTGCATTTCTCGTTCATAAGCAGGAGCGCAAGGATCTTCATCGAAATACTCAACCAATCGTGGTGCGCTAAAAGCATCCAATCGTTCAATTATCTTGGGTTTGGCAACCGTTACTTGTTCTTCTTTTAACACCGTTGGCACGGGTACCACCATTGCAAAATCTTTCACGTCACCCTGATAATCATTTGCCATAGTCAACACCGTGCGATTATCTTTACGAGCAATAACCACCTGAGAAGCCTTGTTATACAGCTTTGAATCTGCTTTTGCAACATAAAAACCACAAAAAGCCAAAGCAGAAGGAGTGAAACAAATAACAATTACAAACGCTAACAATACTGAAATTAACAAACGCCAGAATTTCATAAAATACCTCAATAGGGGATGGAGAGATCGGAAGACAAAGAGATAACTGATAACTGCTAACTGATAACTGATAACTGATAACTGATAACTGCTAACTGATAACTGCTAACTGATAACTGATAACTGTTCACTGATTCACTGATTCACCCCATTTAAAACGTGATGCGTTCCAAACCCGATCAAAAAGTACACTCAGCGGTGCTAAGGCAAATAATGCCCAAAATACTGCTGTGGAAAGATAAAAGTTATTTCGCAAAATAAAGGTAACAAGAGCTATACAGGCTGCCCATATTACTCTTCCAATGCGGGAATTAGGAATAGAACGAGGGTCTGTTACCATAAATAAGGCAAATAATAGTAAAGAACCACTCATTAAGCGATGCCAGTAAACATCCCAAGTCCAATTCAGCCATAAATTGCGTACAGCCTCTAGCAGCGCATAAAACCCCAAAAAAGCTGCCGTAGTATCCCAACGTCCGACACGATGCAAAATCATCCCACCTGTACCGATAAATAGCATTCCATACCACCAGTCTTCACCCCATTGTCCTGGAGAAACCCAAGCGTCAGGGAGCAATACTAATGCAGAAATAATTCCGAAATTGGCAGGATTAAAAAAATGCTTATCTCCAAACTTGAACACAAATTTACTGGCGATCGCCATTGCAGCAGCAAAAACCATCGTTGTGGAATAATCGGCTCGTAAAAGCAAACTAATTCCCAAAGATGTAATTAAAGGACTGCGAATATTTATTTTATGTTCTTTATCGTCCGCAAATGACCAATAATTAACGATTAATGTCAAAAGCAATTGTGTCGCTAAGCTGGTCGCAATTGTTACTAAAATCATCGTCGGTTTTAGCGTCCAATCTCTTGTACCTATACCCAAAATAAGGAATAGAGCAAGATAGAGTATTTGATAGTCTCGTATATCTTTAAACAACATCACCCGTTTATTCCGGGATTACTCCTAAATTTATCCCAATCTAAACGAGAAACTCAAAAATTGATTAGATGGTTACAGAATTTGTTACGAAGTTTTAATTTTGTGTAAACTCTTATTCAGATAAAATTTTCCTAAATCAACAATAAATTTGATAATTTATATAATTGATGTTTTATTGACTTATCAGTCAGTCAAAAATATAATATACAATATAGCTGACATGATTCCATGCAAAATAAGCCTGAAGCATAGCAGCACAAAGAGTTACAACGAAAAATGCCCCGTACACCCAAAGAAAATGAACGCATCCGTAGCGCGACTAGAGAGCAAATTTTGACAACAGCGATCGCGTTGTTTTGTCAGAAGGGCTATTATTCAACATCGATCGAGGATGTGGCGAAAGATGCGGAAATCTCAAAAGGGTTAATTTACCACTATTTCAAATCAAAGGAGGAAATACTCGCCGCCCTAGTAGATATTCGGATTAAGGATATTGTTGAGGTGATGAATGCAGCAGCAGCACAAGAAACCCCAGTCGAGCAGATTCGCCATATTATCGAAGGAGCGCTGGATGATGTGCGTCGTAAACCGGAGATTTTTCGGTTTTACCTGAATCTATTTACACAACCACGTCTTGACCCAGCCATTGCTAAATATAGTCAGAAATTGATGGACGAGCAAGCCAGACAATTTCAGGTGCAAACCGAGATGTTTCGGAATTTGGGAGTGGTGAATCCATTAGTGCGATCGCTTTATTTTTCGGCAACATTGCAGGGAATTATGTTGATGTTTTCCACTTATCCAGAGAGTTTTCCCCTGGAGATGGTGAAAGCACAGGCGATCGCAGAGTTTTGTGACGAAGAAAAGTAAGAAATTTCGTAGGTGTCTATATGCTGAAGTTAATCGATATTCCAACAACACTGCTTGCACAACAATCCTGAAGGGGCGATCGCTCATTTAATATCACGGATAAAAATCCAGGAGAAAGTTATGGCTTGGCAAGAAATAATTGCAAATACGAATGTGTGGGTACACGAGTATAGTGTTCCCGGTTACAGTCAGGTAAATGCTTTTGCCGTTCTGATGGATGAGCGCAACTTAGCAATAATTAGTCCCCCAACTCAAATGTCAGTAGATGATTTTGCAGCGATCGATAGCAAATGAGATGTCATTGCACTGATTGCACCCCATTCTGGACATTACCTCGGTCAAGCAGAATGGCAAAATCGTTACTCAAAGGCTCAATCCTATGCTCCAAGTGCGGCATTAATGCAATTGAATACTCTGGGATTGCGTCCATTTATGCCGTTGTCGAAGTTATCTTCAACCTCAGAAGTTGAATTTCGAGAGGTTCCTGGGACAAAAAAAGGGGGAACTTTGGTAATTGTGAATCGCGGTAGACGACCGATTGTTTATCTCGATGAATTAGTGTGTAATTTTACCTCACTACCAACCGCCTTTCTTGCCAGGATTTTATTTTGGCTACTGGATAGCGCACCAGGACTAAAAATCAATCGCGCATATTTGAAATATTTGTGTACCGATGTGCAATTATTAACTCAGACGGTAATTGATGCTCTCAATCATGACCCAGCGATCGTACTTGCTCATGGCAAACCTCTTGTCGATCTAGTGGATTTAGTCCGCGTGCGGGAGTTAGTCGAATCACTAAAATAAAAGTATTATTTACTAATTTTTCGCTGTTTCCAATAATCCCAGTTGCAGTCTTTCCAGCCAGAATTTATCGATTCTATCTTGCAGCCCAATTTGCTGATTTCCATAGTTTGCTTGAGTAATAAATTTATTCGTGCGATCGCCACAATTGTAATTTAATGTACTATAGATTGTATTACATATAAAAAATATTTTTACCTGCTTTTATGTACGAAAGTTTTAATCGTCAAGCCCTAACAAATCGTGCCATAGCGGCATCACTAGCTATTGTATCCAAGCACGGTATAAGAAGTGACGACCCCAAAACACTTGCAGATGCTTACTCTGTAAGAGTTCACCTCCAACCAGCGCCAATTGTTGCTCGTGTCAGTACGCTAACCGTTATATTGCGCTACCCAATAGAATCGTGGCTGTTACGTGAGATAGAAGTTTCAGAATTTTTGGCAGCTTCATGCGTTCCTGTTGTTCCACCAAGTGACCTTTTACCATCTGGTGTACACAGCCATGATGGATTATTTATGACCTTTTGGCAGTACGTCCCACGGGTATCAGATGTGATACCCGACTCGGAAACGGTGGGAAAAATGCTGGCTGAATTGCACGCGGTTTTAAAAGAATATCCGGATGAGTTGCCACTTTTAGCGCCACCATTCAACGATATTCCACGGGGAATTGAACGTTTGCAACAAGTTGAGAATATTTTGAGTGACGAGGATTTGCGGTTATTGAGAGAAACTTACGATACATCAATTCGTCAATTCAAAAATTCTGGGGTGGTGTTACAACCATTACACGGCGATGCCCATGCTTATAATTTGATTCCTACAGCGAAAGGGTTGCTATGGAACGATTTTGAGGATACTTGTATGGGTTCGGTTAGTTGGGATTTGGTTAATCTTGATGATGCGGGCAGGAAAGCCTATGGTGATGTTCCCGATTTGGAAATGTTGGAAATATACCAAATACTCCGGAAAATTCATGGGATTGTCTGGGTATTTTCGCTATCACGGGAGTTTCCCGATTGGGTTGAATATGCTCAAACTATGCTGAATGAATTGCGTGGCGATCGATAAAAAAAGGTATTACTTTAAAATTACCAAAGCCTGTCAAATGACCTCCAGAGACTATCGTACTGCCATAATCCAAGTCCATCCAATGAAAAAGACTTGCAACGGTATGCGGAACAATAGATAAAGTGGTCCATTTTCATTGCCACCAAAATCCACAGAATTTATTGCTGCATAAACGTTGGACGGAAAGACACAAATTAAAAATACAATTATAATTATTCCTGTTAGTCGAGAGTATTTTGGCAGCAACAAACCAACCGCAAAAAATAATTCAATAATGCCAGTTACATAGATGATTAAATAGCGAAAAGGTACAAAATTAGGTAACATTTGCA
>JBHJOU010000735.1:0-5323 GCA_050329355.1 Rivularia sp. (in: cyanobacteria) | reverse complement strand
AGAGAGTGATGTTTTAATCCGTGTTGAAAGTCCTCAATTCGGAAAGTTCCTCGTTATTAATGAATTACAATTACGTTATAGTACAAAGATGCCCCGTCGAATGCGTTGTTATGCAGGACTTGCGGAGGAAAAATACGATTTACCAACATACCCAATATTAATCAACATTCTCAAAACGAGTAACGTCGAAATACCGACAAGTTATGAATCAAATATTGCCGGATTACGCGCAATTCAAGATTATCGTGTCATCAATTTGTGGGAAGTTGATGTCAATATCGTTTTCGATCAACCATTACCTTCGTTACTTCCCTTTGTCCCTATTCTCAAGGGTGGTGATGACGAATCTGTAATTCGAGAAGCTTTACAAATTTTACGTCAAGACGAACAACTCAATCAATTAGAAACGGTTTTGGCTTTTTTTGCTACTTTTGTATTAGAAAGTGCTTTAGTTCAAGAAATCATGAGGTGGGATATGGCTGTGTTACGCGAATCGCCTTGGTATCAAGAAATTCTACGTGAAGGAGAACAACGTGGAGAACAACGTGGAGAACAACGTGGAAGAAGAGAACAAATGCTGTCAAATATTGAAATGAGTTTAGAGGTTAAGTTTGGTAACGATAGCTTGCAATTAATGCCACAAATAGAGCAAAAAGCTGATTTAGAAGAATTAAAAACGGTTTTACGAAATATTATTGCTGCAAATACAGTTGAAGAATTGCAACAAACACTCTAACATCATTCTCCGCGCTCCTTTGCGTTTACCTCAGCGCTACTTTGCGTTTGGGAATCACCCCTCGTATCCCACCTCTAGCACCTTCAGCATCACCTTTATAACGAGGAATCACATGAATTCCTGCGTGCATCACATTTTGTCCTGCATCTCGATTAATATTCATTCCCACATTAAAACCATCTGGTGCAAATTCTTTACCGATGATTTCTTGCACTTTATTAGCCATTAACCAGCAAGCGGATTGTTCTTTAAATGGTAGTTCAAAATAGTTACTAACGTGACGTTTGGGAATAATTAATGTATGTCCTTTACTCAAAGGATATCCGTCAAGTATGGCATATGCTGTTGCTGATTCGGTTAGTAATGTCAGGGTTTTACGGGGATTACAAAATATGCAATTTTCGGATGAATGTTGCTGGTGATTGTAATGAATATATTCGTATATTTCGCAGTTTTCGTTTAAATATATGGAATTAAAAGGAAGTTTTACATTACATTGATATGTCGGTTTTTTATGAACGTAGTGTTCTCTAAATCCTTCTTTTTTTATATCCCTTCTCACAGCAAAATAAGCTTTACCTCCTGGTTTTAATAAATGAGATACTTCCATCAATACGTTAGCTTGTTCTTCTTGAAATAAAACGTTTAAGACGTAAAAACAAATTATTGTATCGAATTTATTATCAGGATATTGTGGAAGATAATAGGGGTCATAACCTGTAATATCAAATCCTTTTTGTTGCAATAATTTGACATCATTCCCGAAGCCACAACCAAAGTCTAAAATTTTCCCTTGAAGTAAATTTTGCTCTAATAAAACTTTTACTGGATATGATAAATTAGTCCTTTCTATTGCTGTAAGGTGAGTAAATTTATTTTGTTGTTTTTGCATTTAATTATTTATGATCTAATCAATCGAGGTTTTTAAAAACTTCGATTTAACTATGAATGAATATTTATTTAGTGATTCAAAATATAGCTTATTTGATTAATTTAAATGTTCAGTAAATTTTCGGGTATTGCTCTTTTTCAACGCAAAGGCACGGGGAGTTAAGCGCAAAGAAAATGCCGAGAGCAAGAAGTTTGACATAAATGGCTGATTTGAGCCTCTGACTGTATAACCACGGATGGTTAGGAAATCAGTGGTGAGATATTTCAGGAATAATGCGGACGCACTCACCCGAAATATCATGGTACTTTACACATTAGCGTTCCTCTGCTAAAGAGGGCGGTTTAAGTTCCGCCCCCTTAGCATTTTTCTTAGTTTAACTCAGAAATTTCTAAACATCCTCCCCATCTCCAATATCCCGTTTCGGTGGACGTTTGTATGTAAAGGTAAAGGTATCGCCACTAGTAATTACTCGCCGCATCTCATCATACATCGGATAATTCCCTACACCGCTAAGACTTGCCCAACCACGCGCTCTAGTTAAGGCTACAAACAATTGGTTGCGATGATTCATGTCATTCTCATTACGAGCAACTTTATCAAAACCCACTACATAAACTATATCAGCTTCTTGTCCTTTGGCGCGGTTGATGCGAGACACTGTAATACCATCTTCACACCAGAATTTATCAGGACTATTATTCGGGTATTCTGGATACAAATCGTTTAATATTTTAGCGGTGGGAATATAAACGTCAATATTTTGGTCAATCAAGAAGTCAGCAACTTCTCTTTCTAGTTCTATTGCTTCAGAAGTAGAACCTAAAACAACTACTAAAATATCGCGACTGGGATTAAGACTATCATTAACGATATTGTGCATGATGTTCTGGGCTAAAGCTGTTAATTCTTCTTGACGAGAATTATAGGTTTGAAATTCCAATACGGGTTCTCCCCAAAGTTGGGGAATTGGGTTGGGAGAATATTGTGGCGATCGCACTATGGTAATTGGTTTACCAACTTTGCGAAAATCACCTTGAACTTCGTAACCGATTCTATCCCAATCCTTTTTATTAGTAATACCAGAAAGCATTCCTTCTTCACGCAACAAACCCATACCAATGGCGTGGGCTGCGGTTAAAATTGGTCCTGGAGTACGGTAACAATGACGCATCACTTCCGAGCGTTTGATACCGCCAGCATATTGTGGCTGTTTGTTGAGAAGGTTGCTTAATTCTGCACCAAATATTTCTTTGGCTTTGGGTACAACTAAACTATCAAGGCTTTGTGCTTCATCGTAAGCCCAAATTAAACGTTTTTCTTGCGGTGTTTCCTCGTTTACAGGTCGTAAAGCTTGATAAGCTAACCAGTAAACAGCTTGTTTGTCTTGATATTTTAAACTCTCGTCAGCAACTAAATCTTGACCTTCATCAATCAAGATAGCGTCAAACATCGGTTCAATTGTGATTTCTTCTTGTAAACGTTTGCATAACTCTACTAAACCGCGATTTGGTTGTCCTTGATTCGTATCTACAACCGTTCCGCGTCTTTTACCGTGGTATTCGCAAATTGTGCCATATAAACCCGGTTGTTCCTTTGCACCCCAAGCATGAAGTACGCGCAATTTCAAATTGGTTTTGGAGTCGTAGTGTAATTCGCCACCACTAAAACGACGTATCCACTGGTCTACCAAACCAGTCATTAAATCGTATAGAGAGCGAGTGAAAAACACCAAAGCAATATCCCAATCGGGATGCTTCAAATGCATATGAGCGGCTTTTTGACAGAGCAACACAGTTTTCCCAGAACCTGCAATACCGCGAATACGCTGAGGTCCTGGGGGTATTTCTTTACCAATATGTTCTTGTTGTAAATCGATTTCGTAAAGAGTTTGACGCAAAGCATCCATCACACTAGCCCTGGTTTTACCAGTGGTGGTGATATCACGTTGAGGTTTACGAAGTATGGGAGTTCCACCAATTACTGAAAGTAGTAATTCCCAGCCTTTATCTTCTAAATTGTCTCCAGGAACTAGGGGAGAGCTTTGTTGAATGCTTTCGAGTAAAACAGCTTTACTTAACTGGTCTTGAAAAATAATTGTAGGGCAATTGGGTAATTGATTAAAACCTCTTTCCTGCCATTGTTGCTGAGTAATTAAAGGTAGTGCAACAACAATTCTACCGTTAACTTTACGCCAAATCGCCGGTTCTCGGTCAGCATATGCGATTATTGCCCGTAATTGATGTTCTGCGTGTTGAGATGGAGATGCTTCGGCACGAACAAAGTTTTGTAATCGCCAATTGCGATCGCTAATTTCGACTATTTGGTCAATGGTAACTGGTAAAATTTCAATTACCGTTAAACCAAATTCTCTATCAACAACCAGAATATCGGGTTCCTTACGAATTTCGCCAACTTTCGAGAAAATCGGATACCGCCAATAGCCGATACAGTTTCGATCTGCAAAGGCGCTTTTAACAGCATCCCATACTTTTTGTTCTCCTGATTCTGTTCCGGATTTGATCGGTTCTGTGGTGATAAATTTATTACTAGTATCTTCAAAAGTCATTTAAGTTAAATCCAGATTTAATTGCTGAAAAAAATGAACTTTTATTACGCAAAATTGCCCGCAGACTAGAAGTCTGGGGCTATAGTTACAAAACTTGTCTACGCACTCTTTAAAAAAGTCATAAAAGTTTCATTAGTGTTGCTAAATTAACATTGCTTCAGTGTTTGTTGCCAGTGCAGATACACGGATGAAGAGTGATGTGAAGGGGTTTTGAGCTTCAGTAATAATGCTGATTATGTTTAATATTTATATAACTATTAATACTTAATTATGACTTAGAAAAATATTTTGTTTAAATTTGAATTACAAAAGAAAGATCAAGACTTAACTGTAATGGTGATAGTTGTTTTTCATGGCTATTTGTATTTATTTTTGACTTAGAACCAATTTCATAGTTAGCAATGAATAATTCTTTACCTTTGGCAGCACTACCTTGTTTATAGTTATTCATCCCGTACTGCAATTCCCAGTCTTGAATCTGTGCGGATTTAAAGTTTTCTCTAATACAAGGAGAATCATCATAGGTTATCAACCACTTTTGCGGACAATTCGTCACCAACGACGCAAATTTATGATGGTCAAAAGAACTGTGTAAATCACCATTTTTACCATATAATTTAGATTTAGTTGCTGCAAAATAAGGTGGATCTAAAAATATAAAAATATCTTTATCTTTGTTTTTTCGAACAATTTTATGGGTTAAAATTCCACCACAAAAACTTTCCGGTTCTGATTTTAATAGTTCGCTGTAATCTAAATTAGTAATTTTTACATCTGGTGTTAATATTGGTGCTAATTTTTCGAGACGATCTATAGATGAATATGTAAACCTTTGATGAAAAGCTTGCTGAGAAAATCCCCCAGATTCGACAGTTCCAGAAAAAGTAATTCGATTGAGAACAAAGAAGCGAACTGCTCTGTCAAAATCAGGTAATTTGTTGACATCTACACTTGTCAATTCCTTAAATAATAATTTTCCATTTGTATATTGTTTTTTAATATTACGTATTTCTTCTACAAGCATTGGTAAATGAGATTGAGAATATTTCCAAAATAAAAATAATTCGCGATTTAAATCGTTAATCCAAATTTTGAGATGGGGAAATTTTTGTTTTAAATATATAAATAC
>JBHJOU010000576.1:0-2036 GCA_050329355.1 Rivularia sp. (in: cyanobacteria) | reverse complement strand
CCGATGTATAGTATTTGCAGTTAGATGAATGCAGCCTGTTTTAATATTTGCTTGGAGAGCGCATTCTCATATTCTTGTTCGTAGCGAGTTACAATCGAGTCTAAAGAAAATAGCTCAATATTTCTGCTTCGTGTTGCTTGTCCTAAAGCTGTTCTACCTTCTTTGCCTAATTCAAGCAATTGTTTCCAAGCATTAGCTAGTGCTTGTGAATTTTTTGGAGGTACAACTTTACCTGTATTCCCGATAATCCAAGCTGAATCACCCACATCTGTAACTACACAAGGTACAGCACAAGACATTGCTTCTCCTAAAACTAAAGGAAAAGCTTCACCATAAGCGGAAGCTACAGTCATAATATCTAAAGCAGCAGTTAGACGAGGCATATCGCTGCGTTCTCCTAACAGATGGACTCGATTGGATAATCCTAATTTTTGGATTAACTCAGTCAAAATCTGATTATCTTGATTTACTTCTGTACCTGCAAGCAGAAAGTGTAGATTTTGTGATGTATTTTGTGATGTATTTTGTAATAAAAATGCAGCAGCATGAAGAAAATTTGCATGGTCTTTCATCGGATGAAAACGAGCAAATTGTCCAATTAATAAATCATTTTCAGCTAAACCTAATTCTGAACGAACATCTTGCTTGGCTTGCTGTGAAGGTACAAATAAACAACTATCAGTTGCATTCGGAATTACGCAACCATTATTACTGGAATAACCGATTTTTTCGTGTTGAGACTTACCTGTTTGAGAAACATAAATAATACTACTGGCAGATTGAGAAAGTTTTGCTCCTGACTTAATCACCAATCTAGACATGAGCTTTTCATATTTCAATGAATACATTGAATGTTGAATATTCCATAAAACCGGAATATTTCTTGCACAAAATATTTTGGCAACCTGTGCTGCTAAATTACCATGATACATCCACCCTTGTAGTAAGTCTGGTTGAATTTGACGTACTGTAGTAATCAAATTTGAAACGATGATTGGTGTCGGAGGTTTACCTTCTTTCATCCCAATTGTATAAATAGGGATGTCTAAAGCATCAATCTTAGTACCCCAAACACCCCGATTCATCAAAGAAATTACTACTGGTTGAAAACGCTGTCTATCTATTTTAGATAGCAAGTTGTAGAGCATTCTTTCTGCACCACCTGTATAAAGTCCAGTGGTAATAAAAGCGATTACAAAAGCATTATTATTCATGTCAATTCACCTTTTTACTAATTTTTAATTTTGGAAAACTTAAGTAAAAACCATCAAAAAATTATTCATGAATAAATGAGACTTTTTTGATTTTTTCTAATTTACTATATTTTGACATGACAGCTAATAAAACAAACATCATTAATGTTTCACGGTCTTCCAAAACGGTATTGCTAAACAGTGCCCAAATTAAAATAAAACTACCAAAAAACAAACTGATATTTTTTGTTTCTCCATAAGCATTTCTAGTTATTGATAACACAAATAAAGGTAAAATAATTGCTCCTATAAAACCATGTTCAATCATAAAAGTTAAATACATATTGTGTGGAAGAATTTCTCCCCATTCGCGGATATAACCAATTCCATGACCGAATAACGGCTGTTTTAAAAAACTTCTAAAAGCAAGGCTTGCGACATCAGAACGCGAACTACCATCATCAGCTTCACGTGCGTCAGAATCAGCAAAGTTTGTAATTGCCACTATTCTTTTTTCAATACTATGATTTAAAATGCCTAATTCGCTTGCTTGGTCTAGCAAATAATTTCCAATATTACCGGCTAATAAAAGTATAATTAATAAGCCGATAATAGAATATACTTGTGAAATAGGTATTAAACGTTTGACAATCAAAAGAAACAGTAAAATTACTAAACAAAGCATTGCACCTCTAGAAAAAGTAATAAAAGCACCAATAGAAACTATCACAAAATAAGCTAATCTATATTTTTTTGGTAATAATCCGATAGTAAAAATGAGACCCATGATTAATGCAGCACCCGATTTATTTGGGTCTTTATAAAACCCAGCCGGTCTTCCCG
>JBHJOU010000834.1:0-8048 GCA_050329355.1 Rivularia sp. (in: cyanobacteria) | reverse complement strand
GTTGAGCTGCATGAGGATGAGCAGGTCCGGCATACACTTTTAGCTTTGTAAATAATTGTCGTCCCAAGCTATTTTTAGGCAGCATACCTTTAACAGCTTTTTCGATGATACGTTCTGGTAAACGTGCTTGTAGATGTTCAAAGGTTTCTGTCTTCATTCCACCAGGACGACCGGAGTGGCGACGATAAAGCTTTTGGGAGCTTTTTTTTCCAGTGACTACAACTTTTTCCGCATTGACGACAACAACAAAATCTCCTGCATCCATATAAGGAGTGAAGTGCGGTTTATTTTTACCGCGTAAAATCATCGCGATTTGAGTGGCTAAACGACCGAGACGTTGGTCAGCAGCATCTACTATATACCAATCACGCTGGACGGTTTCTTGGGTGGGAAGGTATGTTTTGTTCATTATTTTTCAATTTTGTTGATTGTTAATTTTTGTTTTTCATTTATATATACATTCTTAGGCAGTTATTTCACCTAGGATACAATCGGAAATTTTATTTACAGAATTATCTGGCAAATTAAATTTGGGCAAGGTATCATACCAAATTTTAGCAGGGAAAGGAAATTCCCGATAGCCGACGCGCAGTAAACATAATCCTTGGGGAGGTGCAGCATATTTTACTTGGTCTCGGCGCTCTTGTTTCCAGATATTAGTAAAATTTAAGACAGTTCGCTCGCCAGAACCGACTTGAACTAACATTCCTACCAGTAAACGAACCATGCCATACAAAAATCCATCTGCTTGAATTTCAATATGTACTAATGCCCCATCACGATAACATTCTACGGCTTGTACATCTACCCATGAATGCTTACGTTCGGAATTAGCACGGTGAAAAGCTGCTAAGTGATGTTTTCCAATCAACGGTTGGAGTGCTGCTCTAATTAATGATTCGTCCAAGGAAGCATGATAATAATGCCAACTGAAGGGTTTAACAAACAAATTTGGTAGCTTTTCGTTGTATAACGTATAACGATAGCGTCGATAGGCTGCACTAAAACGAGCGTGCCAATTGTCGCTAACACCTGCTGAAGCCCTAATTAATATATCTTGAGGTAAGTAACTATTTAAAATAGATGACCACTTTGATGGTGGAATCTTACTGGCGATATTGAAATGAGCTACTTGAGCGGCTGCGTGAACTCCACTATCGGTTCTCCCGGCACCATATAAGGTTACATCATCACCGACTACAGTAGATATTGCTTTTTCAATTTCTTCCTGGACGCTACAGTATTTGGGTTGCTTTTGCCAGCCATGAAAATGAGTGCCTTGATATTGGATTACCAAGGCAATCCTCTGAGTTTTTACTGGCTGGGAGCTTTCTAACATAAAATCAAGATTTTGGATGCTTTTGTGTCTAAATTACATCCTTGACTAATTAAACTAATTCGATAATTGCCATTTGGGCGTTATCGCCGCGACGAGGTACTGTATGCAATACACGGGTGTAACCTCCTTTGCGATCGCCATATCTAGTGGGGACTTGTTCAAATAAAGCATGAACCAAATCTTTGTCGTAAAGATAGCCAATGGCTTGACGACGAGCGCTCAAAGAACCATCTTTAGCTAAGGTGATCATTTTATCAACTTCTGAACGTACCACTTTGGCTCTGGTGATAGTGGTGGTTATTCGCCCATGACGAATTAGTTCGGTGGAAAGCGCTCGCAATAAAGCACGACGCTGATCGGCTGCTTTGCCGAGTTTTTTGAGTTTAGAACAGTGACGCATGATGGCACAATTGTGAAGTTATTTGGGATCAATTTAATGAATCTAATTAATTATCTAAATTAATTATCTAAATTAATTATCTAATTAATTAAAGCTTAATTAAGCGTGTTTTGAGGCTCTTTCTGTTGGCAGAGTAATCCCCAAGCGTCGCTGTAAAGCTTCGACAACCTCTTCTGCTGACTTCTGACCGAAGTTTTTGATTTCTAAAAGGTCTTCTTGGGTATAATCCAATAAATCCGCCACCGAATTGACTTGCGCCCGCTTCAAGCAGTTGTAAGCTCGCACGGAAAGCTGCAATTCTTCGATGGGTATTTGGGCTGTTGGATCTTGGTCGATTTCTGAAACTGTATCTTCTGGATTAATTTCGATATTTTTCAGCGGATTAAATAACTCCACTAAAATCCCAGCAGCAGAAGAAAGTGCTTCTTGGGGAGCAATACTACCGTTTGTCCAAACTTCTAAAAGTAGTCTGTCTTTAGGGAAACCATTTTCTCCACGAGTTTCTTCAACGCTATAATTAACTTTCCGCACCGGCATAAAGATTGAATCTATTTGCAGAAAGTCCAAAGATGTAGCTTCTTCACGACCTCTTTCTACCGTGCGATAGCCTTTACCTCTCTCAATCCGAAATTCCATTTCCAGTCTGCCGCCTTCTGCTAAGGTAGCGATATACTGAGTCTGGTCGATAACTTCTACTTCACTGGGTAAATCAAAGTGGGCTGCGGTGACTGTTGCCGGACCGTTCACTAATAAACGACCAATTTGAGGTTGAGAAGAGTGACTTTTGAGAATAAGTTCTTTCATTCTCATCAAGATTTCTAGCACATCTTCCCGCACACCTTTAACGGTAGCAAATTCATGTGTTACACCGGCAATTCTGACTGCTGTAACTGATGTCCCCTCTAAATTAGATAGTAAAACTCTTCTGAGAGCGTTGCCAACGGTGGTTCCTTGACCCCTCTCTAAAGGTTCCAAAACAAATTTAGAATAGTGGCTCCGACTTTCTTCTGTATTAGATTCTACACATTCAATTTGAAACTGCGCCATGGAGTAGCCTCCCTTCCTAATCAGGTTCTATCCCGGCAGGCAATTGTTAATTTTTGCCCGCCCTCAATCAATTTAATTTAAATTAAAGTCCGCTTTACTGAGAAGATAATCAGAATGCCTATAAATTAGGACATTACTCAATATTCATTCCTTACACTTAGCGGAAGCTATGTATTTTTTTCCATCAAGATGTGAAATTGAACAGCTTTTGATGTCAGCTATTTTATTTCTACAGTTACTTCTGCCATTGAGGAGAATCATCGTTCAAGGCAGATGTAATTTAAAATTGCCGCCAATTAAAAAGCGATAATTAGAGTTAGGCAATTTGTAAATACAGAAATATCTCCGTGTATGCCCGGAGTTATATCTTATTGAAACTGTATTTAAACTCTACGTCGCTTGGGTGGACGGCAACCATTATGAGGAATCGGAGTAATATCCCTAATCAGGGTTATTTCCAATCCTGCTCCCTGAATTGCCCGAATAGCTGTTTCTCTACCTGCTCCCGGACCACTTACCATTACTTCTATCTGACGCATTCCTTGGTCAATAGCTCGTTTAGCTGCGCTTTCGGCTGCTGTTTGAGCGGCAAAGGGGGTTCCTTTTTTGGCTCCCTTAAAACCACTTGAACCAGCAGAAGCCCAAGAAATCACATCTCCATTAGTATCGGTAATCGTGACGATGCTATTGTTAAAAGTAGACTGGATGTAAGCTACTCCACTAGGTACATTACGTTTTTGTTTTCTGCTTCCGCTTTTTTTTCCTGTTTGTCGTGCCATATAGTTATAGTTTAGTTAAGGTAGAAAGTTGAATATCCAACCGGCATTGAAAAATCACTTATTAGTTTATTTACCCGGTGCCTTTTTCTTCCCAGCTACTGTCTGTCTTCTTCCACGACGGGTTCTAGCGTTGGTACGAGTCCTCTGACCTCTGACTGGTAAGCCCATACGGTGGCGACGACCCCGGTAACTGCCAATATCAACCAAGCGCTTGATATTCATCGCTTCCCAACGTCTTAAGTCACCTTCTATTTGATAGTTTTTCTCTACCTCTGCTCGCAAGGCTGTGACATCACTATCACTCAAGTCTTTGACTCTAGTGTCAGGATTAACACCTGTTGCAGCTAATATTTTGTGCGAACTTGTTAAGCCAATTCCAAAAATGTAAGTTAGACCTATTTCAATACGCTTATCGCGTGGCAAGTCTATTCCGGCAATCCGTGCCATTATAGAAGTCTCCTAATGTGTTTTTTTTCTCGTGTATACGACGCGATTGCAAGGTTCAGATGTCTCTGTAAAATACATCCGAATGGTCAATGATCGCCTCAAAAACTTTCTCTGTGCGATTTGCCTGTCTCGACGCTAAAATTGGCAGCAGTTTTACCCTTGACGTTGTTTATGCTTGGGATTTGAACAAATAACCATTACGCGACCACGCCGTTTGATGACGCTGCATTTCTCGCACATTTTTTTCACCGACGCTCTTACTTTCATTGTTCTCTTAATCAACTCCAAATAGTAAATTATAACACGATTTCGCGAACTCTTCAGTTAATTTGATGTAAAACAAAAACTTTTAGATTGTAGTATAATATTCCACATAAGATAAACTTACTTTTTACGCAATCGATAAGTAATTCTACCTTTTGTTAGGTCATAAGGTGTCAGTTCAACTTTGACGCGATCGCCAGGTAAAATCTTGATATAGTTCCGGCGAATCTTACCAGAGATATGAGCTAGAACATTAAACCCATTATCTAGGTCTACACGGAACATCGCATTAGGCAGGGATTCTGTTACCGTGCCTTCCATTTCAATTAAATCTTGTTTGGACAATTTGTTTTTCCTTCAACTCAACAGTATTTTTTTGATTGCAGCTAGCAATGAAAGCAAATTTTTGAGATTTTAGAATATATATCAACAATTTATTAATATATCTTATTTAAAGTTTTATTGCTTATTAACGAACTATGACTTAAAACGGATGGTAAGCGGGAGTTTAGAAGTAAAATGAATCAATATATTCAGATTACTTCTAAAAAAAATTGCTTTTTTTAACAACTGACAATTAAATCTTTGAGGTTGGAAGTAACGGATTGGGGAGATTTATTGCCATCAATCACGATTAACTGCTTGCGATCGCGATAATAATCGATCAAAGGTGTAGTCTCAGAACGATAAACTTCTAAACGATGACGAATAATCTCCTCAGAGTCATCTTTTCGTCCGCGTTCGAGCAAACGACCGACAACTACATCATCTGGTACATCTAAATTGATTACCATCACGCCGTCTAAATTCATTTTTTGCAATAAATTATCTAAAAAAGCGGCTTGAGAAACTGTCCGAGGGAAACCGTCAAGAATCCACCCGGAAGTAGTATCGGTTCTTTGTAAGCGTTCCTCTACCATATCTTGCACCAATAAGTCAGGAACTAACTGACCGCTATCTACATAGCTTTTAGCTTTGATACCTAAAGGAGTTTGCTCTTTAATGGCTTCGCGGAGGATATCACCAGTAGAAATATGGGGAACTCCCCAGTGATCGGCTAAAATTTTAGCTTGAGTTCCCTTACCGGCTCCGGGTGGTCCTAAAAAAATGATTCGGGTCACTATTGTTTCACCATCCCTTCATAACGTTGAGAAATCACGTAAGTTTGGATTTGTTTAGCTGTATCAATAGCAACACCCACCAAAATTAACAAAGAAGTAGCACCCAAACCTCGGAAAGTCGGTACTCCCAAAGCTCTTTCCACCACGGTAGGAATAATCGCAACCAATCCCAAAAAGCCAGCACCCAAAAAGGTAAGTCGGTTCAAAACTCTTTCTAAATATTCGCTGGTTGCTTTCCCAGGACGAATTCCCGGAATCGAGGAACCCATTTTCTTTAAGTTCTGAGCGATATCAACTGGGTTAACAATCAAGGAAGAATAGAAGTAGCTAAAGAAAATAATTGAAAACAGGTATATGAGTGCATAAGCCCACCAACCGGAACCACCAGGATTCAGATAAGTGTTTGTAAACTCAGCTATTTGCTGATTTTGAGTAAATTGACCAATTAAAAGAGGTAAACTCAAAATTGCCGTGGCAAAAATAATTGGCATTACTCCACCCTGATTGAGCCGCAAAGGTAAGAAACTGCGTTGTTCTGCAAGAACCCTTCTCCCGACTTGTCGTCTAGCCGAAATAATCGGAATCCGACGCATCCCTTCTTGAACAAAAACGATACCAACAATTGTTGCCAAGAACAGTAGTAATAACACAACTACTTGACCGACGGCTTGACGACCTCCAACTTGAGCGAAACTGATAGTACTGCCCAAAGTTGTAGGTAGAGAAGATACAATATTGAGGAAAATAAGTAAGGATGCTCCATTACCAATTCCTCTTTCTGTAATCACTTCGGAAGCCCACATCACGAACATCGAACCAGCGACAAGAGCTAAAGCAGTTTCAAATACGAAAACTGGACCGAAATCAATTGCAAAGCCTTTGAGCCAAACTGCCGAAATAAATATACTTTGAACAATTCCCCAACCCAAAGCTACATATCGGGTAATTTGAGAAATCTTGCGTCTTCCAGCTTCGCCTTCGTCTTTCTGTAATTTTTCTAAAGCTGGGATGGCAGCCGTAAGCAGTTGGATGATAATCGAAGCATTAATAAAGGGTAAAATACCAAGAGTGAAAACTCCCAACGCCGAGAATCCACCACCAGAGAAAATATCCAAAATTCCTGCTAAGCCATTACCTCCTTGCATAGCAGCACTAAAACGCACTCGATCTATCCCTGGAATAGGTATATAAATACCCAAACGAATCAAAAGTAAAATACCGATAGTGACAAACAGCCGACCTCTCAAACCTGCTGCTTGCGCCATCTGCATAAAAGTTTCTTGAGCAGTTGGAGCTCTATCTCGACTTATCATAATGACGATTTACCGATGAATGTTAACCAGGCAGCACGGTTGGTATTCATTGCATTTTTTTAGTGCGCTATTTTGATTGAATGGCTCACTTATTTATACAATTTCACAGCTACCACCAGCTGCCTCAATTTTGCTACGAGCCGTCTCCGTAAAAGCTGCGGCTTGTACTTTCAGAGCAACGTTTAATTCTCCATCTCCGAGAATTTTTAATGGTCCTTGTACGGCAGTGAGAATACCATTCTCTCGTAACAAAGTCACATTAACTTCTGTATTTGCTGGGAGTGAAGACAACTTCTCTACATTAATCGTAGTGTATTTTTTCCGATTAACGACGGGGAAACCTTTAAGTTTAGGTATCCGACGATAAAGGGGCTGTTGACCACCTTCAAAACCAGGTCTGGTTCCACTACCGGAACGAGATTTTTGACCACGCATACCAAAACCGCAGCTAGCACCTTGACCGGCTGAAATCCCGCGTCCGACACGTCGGCGACGTTTCTTCGAACCCTCTTGAGGGCGAACATCTTGTAGTCTCATTTTGGTTACTTATATTTTTTTTTACACGATTGCTCGCAATTACCACTTTACTGGGCGTAAAGCTTTTCAATACTGACATCTCTACTTTCGGCAACTTCATTGAAGTTTCGCAATACTGCAAGAGCGTTGATTGCGGCTCTGGCGTTGTTGAGAGGGTTGTTAGATCCGAGTTGTTTTGCTAAAACGTTACGAACCCCTGCCAATTCAAGTACGGTACGCACTGCACCACCAGCAATTACACCAGTACCGGGTGATGCTGGTCGCATGATAACTTTAGCACCGCCACCAACACCATTAGTTGGATGAGGAATAGAGTTGGATTTGGTAATTGGAATTTCTAGCAAATGTTTTTTGCCATCAGCTACACCTTTTTTGACGGCTCCAATGACATCACTGGCTTTACCTACTCCCACTCCCACTTGACCGCGTTCGTTACCGACGACTACAATTGCCCGGAAGCTGAGTTTTTTACCTCCTTTAACAACCTTGCTTACTCGTCGGATTTGAATTACGCGCTCTTGCCAGTTAGTTTCTTCTTTTTTAGCTCGGCTCGTTTTACGACGATTATTTGCCATTTTTGAATGCTCTCTTGATTTTACTTGTCAATTGGCTCTAAAAACTTAAACCAGCTTCTCGTGCAGCATCAGCTAATGCTTTGATACGTCCATGATAAAGGTTGCCTCCACGGTCAAATACGACTTGAGTAACACCTTTTTCTAATGCTCTTGCAGCTAATGTCTTGCCAACTTCAGTGGAAGCCGCTTGATTAGAACCGGAAGTTAATTTAGATTTTAATTCCGG
>JBHJOU010000183.1:0-2314 GCA_050329355.1 Rivularia sp. (in: cyanobacteria) | reverse complement strand
GTGAAAAAAAAGCTTTTGCTTCCTTTAACGAACCAGATAGTTATCATCTTGGTTTATATGGTGAAAACGGCTTTATGGCGGTAGCTCAAAATTTAGTTTTTCCCGACTTTGTAACTCAGCAGCAGCAGAAAGGTTATACCGATAGTATTATCTGTTGGATGGCTTTGATGAATCCGTTTGTCAAATTCTCTCAGAACGATTTTAATGGGGGAGATCCGACTAAAGTTATTGATAGAGCTAGTCTCCAAGAATTTTTGAAAAATTGCGCTTTGGCTAGTCTTGGGGATGCAAGCGCGATCGCGTTTCTGAATAATTCGGATAATAAAGCTTATTGTGCTGAGTTTGTTTATATCAGCTTGAATACTCCCGTTTATCCCTTCAATCTCAAAGGTTTAACTTCATTGTTGAATGATCAAGCAAAAGCCAGAGAAATTCTAATCATTCAAGAAAAACAAAATCGTAGACAAAAAAATATTCTGAGCGATCGCAGTGGAAATCCAGAATTTCAAGCTTTTAATATCCAGATGCCAGTTGTACCTCCAGATTTACCACCTTTGGACGTACTCATGGTAGAAAATGGCATCAATATAGATTATAATAGCATTCCTTTTCCGGCTTTTACCCTTTCTCAAGTATTACGTCGCGCTTTCCGCACCTTGTTACCGCGCCATAAAGAGGTTAACAACCCCAAAATCATTGAAGCACAAGTCAAGCTTTTTGGATATTTAGAACCCTTAATTTTAAAACAATTAGGACTTGATAATCCTTATGCTGAGGGATTGACTCCACAAGCAACTGCACAAAGAGACGAAAAAGTCAAAGCAGTACGGGAATTTATGGCTTTTATCAAATCCCAACTGCAACAGAACTATAACAACTACACCGAACTTGATGCTGTAGTTGATAAAATTATGGAACAAGCCGATGAATTAATCGGTGTGAGCGATGTGAAGTATTTTGTACCACCGCGCATTTATATAGACTTGGGACAAAATGATCAAGATGGTAATTTGCCTCAAGGTTGGGGATTTAAGTTAAATACTCTAGGAGCTTTGATTTATCGAGGTGCGGTTAAAGATATGGTTGTAACTCCTCAACCACCGACTCCAGAAATACCTCGTGATACTCCTCAAACACCTCCACAAACACCTCCAGGAAATAATCCCCCACGTCAAAAATCACAGATGAGGTAATTTTCAGTTAACAGCTAGTAGGGTGTGTTGTAGTGTAGCGCAACGCACCATAATTAAGTAATATCCTTTACGCTTACATCGGAATGATAAAAAGTATACACAAAAAACTCTGCGTTCCTCTGCGCTTACCTCCGCGTCACTTTGCGTTAAAAACTTTAACTACTATTTATGACGCTTCAGTTTTATATCCAGCACCACTACGAGATTTTCTAATGTGGCTTAGTTGAAGCAATTCATCCCGATGATTTTATCCTTAATTTACTTCAGCTTGATTCAAGACAAGTTTGCCAAGTCGTGCGAAAACACCGTCAGTCTCAGAAAAAACCTCAAAAAACAGTTGAAGAATATCTTGACACCTTAACTCAACAAGCAATCATAAAATCAGTAAGTGCAATAGGTCAATTATGTGATGAAATTTAAATGTAATATCCAACTCTAGCAGCTAACAGGAAACCCAAATTGCTCTTCACTGAATTCTCTCCCATCGCTTTAATCGCTACAACTCCCACGGGTGCCAAGAAGCTTCAACCCATGAGCCAAAATAGCGCTGCTACTTTGTGGGTTCCAGAATCTTTATCGGAAATCAATTCAGCACAAATATACAAAGGTTCTCTGAAAAAACACATAGCTAATTTGTGGGAAACTCATCAAGCTTTTGTTTTCTGTTTAGCAACAGGTGCAGTAGTTAGACTGATTTCACCATTGTTAAAAGATAAATCTACCGATCCAGCAGTGGTAGTGATAGATGAAACCGGAAAATTTGTGATAAGTTTATGTGGTGGACATCAAGGTGGTGCCGATAAGTTAGCAAAATTAATTGCTTTACAATTAGGTGCAACAGTCGTTTTAACCGGCGCTTCCAATGGGTTAGAATTACCTGCGGTAGATATGTTAGGTGTTCCCTTCGGATGGTGTCGCGGTGCAGGTGATTGGAATGCTGTGAGTGCAGCAGTCGCGAAAGGGGAAGATGTAGAAGTAATCCAAGAAGCCGGTTCAACCTTATGGCAAAATCATTTACCCCAAGTACATCCCTTCAAATTCCACGAATCACCAACCACAAAAGCCAAAATATTTATCACCCACAAAACATCTTCTCCCCATCCCCCCATCCCCTTGTCCCC
>JBHJOU010000142.1:0-5215 GCA_050329355.1 Rivularia sp. (in: cyanobacteria) | reverse complement strand
GTTGATAGAGATGCCATCGCGTCCATGTTAGTAGTACTCAGTCGCAAACCGAATAACCATCAATTTATTGATCCGGTAAGGGCTGGATTAATCGCAGACTACTGTTTTGAACCCCATCCAGACAACCCCAATTTACTAAATATCGATTCCTATGAAAGATGGGATAGATTGGGTTACGCTGCGACAACGGCTTATGGAAAAATATTAAACTGGTTAGAGCAACAGCGCTCGAATTACGAAAAGCGTTTAATTCCGACTCCTGTTTCCTTTTTATATAGCGCCATAGAATACTTTATATCTGACGTTGGTTATTCCAATTATGAACAACTGGCGATTTTACGGCAATTACTAGAAACTGCTCAACATTACTAGGAAATTGATACTAGATTCAATCAATATTCTTCTACTAGGAAATCTTTACAAGATGAGCAGCTAACAGAAGCAGTAGAAAAACCAGATAAAACTAAAACCACAACCATCGCCGAATTTATCGAGTTATTACGACAGGGAACCATTACTGCAAGTCCTTATCCCATACGTCGCATCGGAAGCCTAGAAAATGCGGTTACATTAGCAACAATATTTCAATATCGTTCCTTACGTCATTCCCATCGCTGGCATTTTTGGTTAGATGCAGGTTCACCATTATGGACAAAAGGAGGTGCCGCAACCTTATTTGGTTCCATGTTCTTTTTACAAGATAGATTTGCTCAACCTTGGACTGCTGAAGATGAAAAATCAGCCGAAGACCAACGATTGCAAAGGATTATAGCGGATTTACTTGCCCGCGTATCCGATAAAATTTATTTATGTCACAGCGAGTTAGCAGTAAAC
The DNA here is from genome assembly GCA_050329355.1 of Rivularia sp. (in: cyanobacteria). Classification (GTDB taxonomy): domain Bacteria; phylum Cyanobacteriota; class Cyanobacteriia; order Cyanobacteriales; family Nostocaceae; genus Rivularia. The sequence goes on along the minus strand of JBHJOU010000142.1, from coordinate 4,381 downwards.
GGACAAGAACAACTTGGTTCATTGTTACCCTTAGTGAATGCTTGTGTGGGGGTAGAGAGTGAACAATCAACAATTATTAACTAACAGTACTATATCTAATTTTAGAGCAAGTTCATTTTGAAGTTAATTAAAAGTCGTTGCGGCTTTAATTTCATTCATAATAGTGGCAACTTTTTCTTGTGATTGAATATGTTTTGCTAGTACGTTAGACGTAGATTCCAGAACACGCTCAGATAGTATTTTCGCTAAATCTTGCCGCAAACCTTGTCCTATATAAAACCGCAGTAAAGCTTCAGGCGATGTATTTCGACTCTGTGCAACTTTTTTAAGAGGTTCTAATGTATCTATTGGTATCTGTATTGCCACTGTTGCCGTAGTCGGAGATTTTGATTGTAGTTCCAATTCTTCTTCAGGCTTGTTCATCACAACTTTCTCTGATTGCTAGTAGCACGATGGTTATATATTATGCATATTCTCCTAGAATACCATTGACGTATTGAATTGGATCAAAATTTTTAGAAATTAATTCATTTCACTCATAAATATTAATAGAATTATCAAATTCATTTTCATGATTATCAAATTCATTTTTAAATCATAATATTATGTTTACTATTTTCAATTGTTCTTCGTAGCTGAGATGAATATATCAGTTGAATAGTTATCTGTCAAAAAAAAAAGAATATTTTTTATTGACATTAAAGTCATATATGTTACTTAGTTAGAATAGAATTACGCAATTTCTTTAACAAACAACAAGATTTAAGAAGCTTATCCAGCAAGATTTACAGCGACTTATTTGACAAACATTAAACTAAATTTAGTTAAAAATTAACCTTTAATTGTGCATTATCAACTATAAAAAAGGTAAGCAATTGAATAGAACTTGTCGTGGTTGTCTGAGGATGTAGCCACACAGTTTAATGAACTATCAAGTCTTCATTAATTAATTCCTTAACTGCTTACATTATAGCTAGAGCAGTAATCTCGAAAAAACTCAAACTAACGCGCATAAATTTAGCAAAATAAATTGGAGTAATAATTTTCATGGCTAAAAATGTCATCATTGTCGTTCCTGACGGTATGGGCTGGGAAATGGCTCGTGCAGGTGCGATCGCAAAACAAATCGATCAAGGACATACCGGCACTACACTGGCAGATTTTTATACCGAAGGAAAAGGCGAAGGTTTAAGTTTTCAGGAATTAGAAGGTTTCACTTACGCCACAACTTATCCAGGGGTCATTGAAGGCAGTAAAGCCAACTCAGTTTTTGAGGGTAATCCCTTAGAACGTCCTACCGGAGAAGGAGAATTGCGGGATGAAAACTTCCAATTCGACCCTACTTTTAATCCTGGAGAGTTTTTAGACGCAGACGGTAATCTTGTTGGTTATGATGTCGAGTTAGCAGGCCCAAACCCCTGGACAACTATTGACCCGGAATACATCAAATTAGGCTATACAGGCTCCTCTCAAGCAGCCACCAATATTTTCTCTGGTGTTAAAACTTTTAACCCAGCTTTGGGAGTCGATATTTTTGAACAACCAGCTAAAACCATTTTAGAAATTGCTCAAGAATTGGGTAAATCCACAGGGACTATTTCTGATGTTCCTTTCAGCCATGCGACTCCTGCGGGGCCTGCTGCTCACGTTAACCATCGCAACAAGTATGATGGTGACTACCCAGAGTTGGACAATATTACCCAACAAATGTTGCGGTTAACTCAACCAGATATCATCTTAGGTGGTGGACATCCCCTTGATTTAGGTAATCACACTGAAGAAGGTGGGGAATCTACCTATAGGTTTATCAACGAGTCTACTTACGAAGAACTCAGCAATAATCCCAACCCTGAAGACAACATTTACGGCTACAACTTCTTAGAGCGGGGTATGGATGCTGCTGAAAGTTTAATGGATGCTGTGTCTGAATTAGACCCAACCGCAGGAGACAAAATCTTTGGTCTTTATGGAGCGCGGGGTCAAAACGGCAACCTACCAATGCGGAGTGGTGATGGTAGCTATGACCGGACTGGTTTTAACACCTTTGGACATCGCTCTTCTCAACGTGAAGGTAACGAAGATTTAGCAGAAGGCGAAGAAGGTAGTTTTGTAGACCAAGGGTATGTACGTCCTTTAGCTCCTGGGGAAACTGATGAAGAGTTTATCGCTAGAGAGTTGAACGAAAACCCCACCATCATGGAGATGACTCAAGCATCTCTAGACTTCCTCAGTAAAAACGAAGATGGCTTCTTTTTACAAGTAGAACTCGGCGATTATGACTGGGTACTACATGATAACAATATGGATACCTTATTGGGTAGAAATATTGACTTAGACCTAACTGTAGAACTCATTACCGACTGGATTGGGGAAAACGGTGGTTGGGAAGAGAACTTATTGCTAGTTGTTCCTGACCATGACCATTACTTGACTTTAAACGATAACTTCCCTGAACTGTATCGCGAATATGGTCCACAAGCCTTAACTGAGTTCTTTAATACTGAAGATGCTGGTCACTTCTGGGGTTCTGATCCTGAAGATAAATATCAGTGGGGAAATCACAGTAATCGTGCAGTTCCTATCTATTATCAAGGTGCAGGTTCGGAGATTCTCGATAATCTCATTGGTACAGGCTACGAAATGTATGGTGAAGAAGTTCCTGGTATTGAAGATCATATCGACCTAGTTCACATCTTCCAGACCATGAACGAAGCCCTTTTGATGTCTGTCGAACAACCAGTAGAAACTGGTACTGTATTTGGTACTGGTGAGAATGATACTTTAGTCGCTCACAGCAATACATTTGTCTTCGCTGGAGAAGGTAACGATACTATACTTGCTTTGGGTACAGATAACCGTTTATTTGGCGGTCCTGGTGATGATGTCTTGTTTGCTGGACCTGGTGGTAACATCTTGACTGGTGGAGAAGGTAGCGACCAGTTCTGGCTGGTATATGATGGATTACCTGAAAGTGCAAATATTGTGACCGACTTCCAATTAGGAGAAGATGTGCTTGGTATTGCGGGTTTATCCGGAATCAGAAGTCTCGGAGATATTAACATGGCGCAAATGGGTGATGACACCTTAATCAGCATCAGAGACACAGACGTGGCAGTTTTATCAGGAGTACAAGCTAATACCTTAGCTAGCGATAACTTTGTTTTTGTCTAGAGAGATGATTCAAAGTTTGATTGTGTGAGTTAATTTTTAGTCGTACTTATGATTAATAATTAAGTAATTTTAGTTTGGGAACGGGGAACAGCAACAACTGTTACCTATTCCCTTTTTAGTCATTCACTTCCTTCAACTCAACAAACACTTTGGGTTACTTTGCAATAAGCCTTTATGCATCTATTCTTTAACTCAATATTCATAGCTTATTAAATGCTCTCAAACACAGAATTGTCATTATTTGATTTACCCGGCTTGCAAATTTTGATATGGAGATGAGTTCTTTATCGACAAGACTGTTGTTGATATATTGCTTTGTTTGGATTGGTACTACAGTCATGGGATTAATTATAGTTTTTTATCTGGATATTATAGAAATAAGACTTACCAAATTTAGGAGTAGTAGCCGGAATAGTCAGTGATGAAACAGGAATATTAGAAAAAATCAATTAACTTGTAAAAACTCATAATTTTAGATAAAAATTAAATATTGGAGAAGTCGTTGAAACGATAACTTTAATATTATGTTTATAATAAATAACTCAAGTTGCTACTTATGTAGTAACAAACTTTGTCTAAAAATTAAATTATTATATTCAGGACTTACGCAACTGGCACATCGCGATAGCGAAGCGCTGCTGCAAGCAGATCGCCAGTAGTCAGTAATTTAGTACTATTGACCGGAATCTATAAAATCAGCCTTTTTTATAATTGTTAACAGTAATTAATCCAGTAAAGCCGTGTTTGAAATTTCATGAGAAAATAATCACAGGATGTATTAGCAAATTGAATAACAATGAGATTTACTAAACTTAATTATTGCCAATATTTACTTAGTAGTCAAATTAACTATACAATGACTAATTTAGCAGAACACTTAGAGAATATTAGTCATGATAAAATTAATTATTATTTAAAAAATGAAAAACTAACTCCTAGTTTACTTTGGGATAACGCCAAAGATACAATTGTCGTTGACGAGGATGCTTATATTATATTTGATGATACAGTATTAGATAAAAGATTTTCCGAAGAAATAGAAATAGTGCGAAGACAATATAGTGGTAATGAGCATGGAGTCGTTAGAGGAATTGGAGTAGTTAATTGTATATATGTTAATCCTAAAACACTACAATTTTGGGTAATAGATTAATGTCCCTTCGGGACACGCTTCGCTAACGTATTTTTAACCCTGAGAATGATGGTTTAA
>JBHJOU010000851.1:0-3754 GCA_050329355.1 Rivularia sp. (in: cyanobacteria) | reverse complement strand
AGAAATAATACTGACTCGATGACAGGCAAAAACGCAAGACAGAATGCATTTCTGCGGCTAGTGTCTGGTAAGGAATTAGAAACAGTTGAGCAACGCTACTCGCTAATTCCAACTTCAGAGGCAGTAATTGGACGCGATCCTCACTGTCAAGTTGTATTAGATGCATTACAGTATCGCATGGTATCTCGCCGTCATGCGGTGATTCGTCCTTTAAATTTATCTCCCGATGGTGAAATCAGTTGGATACTCTGCGACTTAAATAGTGCTAACGGTACCTATCTAAATGGAAAACGCTTGCAGGAATGCCAACAAATTTTTCCTGGCGATCGCATTACTTTGGGCTACGATGGACCTGATTTAGTTTTTGGTAGCGAAATCGTTGAACGAAAAACAATCATTTCTAATCATACATCCTTCCATTCCACCGCAAATTCCTCAAACTATTCCAAACCAGACTCAGTTAGCTTCACTCAATTATTTCCCATTATTTCTACAGGTAAAGATTTAACTCGCAAAGCTTATCTAATACCTGGAATTTTAACGGTTATTTTTGTAGTATTAATGTTTGCTACCGTAGGGAAACCCGAAGCGAACCAAATTATAGTTGCTGTTTATATTGCCTTTGCAGCTTATTATTTTATTTATCAGTTATGTGGCAAGCATAAACCTTGGTGGGTTCTATTAGGGGTAGCTTTATCCACAACTTTAATTTTACTTAGTCCCCTATTAGATTTATTTATTTTTATATTTCGCGAAATTTTACCCGGTAGTCTACCTTCTCAACAAGAATCAATTACCTTTACTGAATGGCTGGTGCGGATGTTTTTCGGTGCTGGCTTGATGGAAGAACTACTCAAAGCATTGCCAGTTGCTGGTATATATTTTATCGGTTTAGGATTGTCTTCCCCTTGGCGAGAACGTGTTGGTCTTTGGGAACCTTTAGACGGAATATTGCTTGGAGCCGCTTCTGCCGTAGGTTTTACCCTGTTGGAAACACTTGGTCAGTACGTGCCAGAAGTTACCCAGAATGCAGCAATTCAAGCAGGAGCTGAAACAGGTCAATTAGTCGGGTTACAACTGCTGATTCCGCGAATTCTCGGTTCTATCGCTGGACATATGGCTTATAGCGGATATCTTGGGTATTTCATCGGTTTAGCCGTACTTAAACCAAAATTAGCAGGACAAATTTTATTGGTTGGCTATCTTAGTGCGTCAGCGCTTCACGCTTTATGGAATGCAACTGGTGCTATCAGTGGTTTATTTTTAGTCGTCGTAGGTGTATTATCTTATGCTTTTTTAATGGCTGCAATTCTTAAAGCAAGAGCGCTTTCACCTAATCGCGAACAAAATTTCGCTACCCGCTTTTTCGGAAAATAACTAATTGGTAATTGGTAATTGGTAATTGGTAATTGGTAATTTTACTCTTCCCTCTTCCCTCTTCCCTGATATATGTCTTTTGATAGATGAGGCTGGAGAGTAAACTATTATATCTTTTAAACAATCATGGATAAATCTACCCTAAAAAATAAAAATTCCGAAAATAGCATAGCTCCAGCCATCGCAAAAGTAAATTGACTGCATTGGCTTTGCAAATAAAGTAGAAAATGGCGGCAAAAGTTTTACTCTTCTGCTTGAAAGGTATTTAACTGATTTAATGCATGATAAGCAATCGTTAAACCAACTTTTGCTTGTTCAATTTCTGATAAAGCTGCCCATTCACGATTATCCTCTTGATTGTAATTAGCTAGAGTTGACTCGACTTTAGTATGGGAACCACTTCTAGTTGCATAAGCTAACGGACGTGCTAAAACCATGATGTCGTCAACTTCTAAACTCGGTAACACAGCTTGCACGCATTCAATCAATTGTTCTGTAATCGACTGTTTTGCATTGAAAATTTCTGCTGCTTTCTGAGCAATCAAGTTGATCCAATCTTTAGGCATACTATTACAAAACTCTTTTTGTAAATTATTTTGTAATTTGAATGCTATTGTTTGATTTGTATTACAATTGTAGTGTGCTGAAGTCTCGACCTTAGACCAAAGCGCATCTAATTGGTTGTGAAAAGCTTCACAGCGTGTATCTAGTTCCTCGTCTAGCAAAGCCTGCATCGGGAATTGCTCTTCTATTTGATTAAAATAAGCTTGGGTATCGTCTTCGTAAGAATTCCAAGGATAAGTATTATCTTCTGGTTCAAGTAGAGTTGTGAGTAAATCTAATTCGATTTGAGAAAGGGAATTGTGAAAATTTGTTGAACCTTGCATTTTGTCAGCCATGTGTTGTCTCCTGGTGAATGAATTAGCGGTATTGACAGCTACAGCACCCAATATCTGGTTTCCGCAAACTGAAATTTTCTTTTATCTACTGTTATAACTTTTTGATTTGAAGTAGCGACGTAGAGTCCATATTAATAGTTAAAAGCCAAAGAGTACCAATTTGATAAATATCTAATTTTCAATCCGAAATTCCCAAGTTTGACTTTTAGTGCTACCAAACTTTAAATGCATTCCCGATTCTAAAAGTACTTCGCCTCTGTAGATTTGTTGCCAGCCACCGGAGCGTAAAATCCAAGTCGTACCATAAGTAGATAAATCTTGTAAATAGTAAGTTTGCACTTGAGTATTACCCACTAAACTATTGCGACATAAAATTTCAGCGTGACGTTTTGAAACTGAAGGTTCTCGGATTACAATATCATTTTCTCTGGTGCGACCGATGCGAGTAACTCCGGGTTTCAATAACCAAATTTTACCTCCTGGTTGCAAAGAACGTAAGGAAACATTTGCACTACCAGGAATAAAAGTTGTGGGTATTTCTGTAGCACCTTCTTCAAAACTCTTGAGCAATTCACCGTCGAAGTGGGGGTGTAAGTAAAGAACTGGTAAAGTCCAAGCAGGCTGGTTGAAATGATAAATTGTTAATAATCTTTTTCTACCTTCGGCAACAGCTTCATCAATCGGTTTGCGACTACGTAAAGCTAAAGCAAAGGTTTGAATAAAACTGTGACTTTCCTCATCAGTAATTTTATCGCGCATTCCCAGTACCGCAGGTACACCTTGACGTATTAATACTTCTGCTAAACTACTGTGAGCAATAGCCCGGTTTTGATTAGAGAAAGGTTGCGCTCCCCAACAAGCATTGAAAACAGCCAACTTCACATCACTACGGGTTAAAGCTTGTGCCAGTTCCATACCATTAAGAGTCATCTCATTTTGTAAAAATAGAAACCCTCCGTCTGGTCCTGGCAACCCATGACCGGCGTAAAAAAAGACATTATAAGCTTTAGTATCTAATTCCGAAATTAGCTGTTCTGGAGTTGGTTTTACCAAGGTATTTACCATGCAAGGCGCGTATCCGGCAGAGGTACTACCCAGCGAATGACTCCCAGAAAGAGTTTGTTGAAGAATAGCTGCTTCTTTTTCCAGTTGTAGGTTTTCATCTTCTCCTAAAACTAACAAAATATTTAAAGCGTGATCACTTCCTGAACAAGACAGCGGTTCAACTTGAGAAGTAGTACGGCTAAACAACAGATGTTGCGACAGCGACATTGCAGGTTGCCCGGGTTCGCGCTGCATAATTTCCCAAGGAAGAGCAATTAAATCTGGGTCGCGGATTTCCAAACGAAAGCGTAAACGTGTATGCTGACCCATAGCAATACCGCGACTGCGTTCCAAACTGCCCAGAATTTCTCCCTCGAATGTCCAACGCCATAAACTAACTCCCATATATTGCATCAAACGGCTGCTATAGCTGG
>JBHJOU010000560.1:0-2420 GCA_050329355.1 Rivularia sp. (in: cyanobacteria) | reverse complement strand
ACCAACGAGGTTGACCGCTTTTGTCGGCAAGTACACAAGATTGGCAAACTTTTTTCGGGGCAATAACTTGCTCTTTGATTAAAATTACTAACATTTTACCACCCGTTTAAATGAGTTTTTACTAATTGCGACCCAGATTTATCTGAAGAGGAATAAACAAGCACAGAAAGAAAAACTTTGTCCGAACTGTACTTTTACATATCCGGGATTTCAGATAAATGTGAATATGGCTTATCGTTCGGCAATCGATATTAAGTAAATTTGACTTGATTTAATTTGATTTAATTTGATTTTATACCTTGAATATGAAAATATTGGAGATTTTTAGTAAAAATTCATACATAAAAATTGCTATCAAATTAACCTTCAACCTTTAACCTTCAACCTTTGACCTTTACTTGCTCACACTCAACAGAAAAAGAGATAAAATCTTCTTCTGTGCGATAGCATAAATTTTCATGGGAAAGATAACTCAAGTGACCAAAACTAATTCAGATTTTCTTGCTTCTTCCGACCCTACAGTGGCAGAGTTAATTAATGGCGAACTCAAACGTCAACAAGACCACTTAGAATTAATTGCTTCAGAAAACTTTACCTCTGCTGCCGTACTGGCTGCTCAAGGTTCAGTACTGACGAATAAATACGCTGAGGGGTTACCAGGTAAGCGTTACTATGGCGGTTGTGAAATAATCGATAAAATTGAACAAATAGCCATCGACCGCGCTAAACAGCTATTTGGCGCTGCTCATGCAAACGTCCAACCTCATTCTGGAGCGCAAGCTAATTTTGCGGTATTTCTAACGCTATTGGAACCGGGTGATAAAATCATGGGGATGGATTTGTCCCACGGTGGGCATCTAACTCACGGTTCGCCGGTAAATGTTTCTGGTAAGTGGTTCGAGGTTTGTCATTACGGCGTTAGTCAAGAAACAGAACAGTTAGATTACGAACAAATTCGGGAGCTGGCGCTAAGGGAGCGTCCCAAGCTCTTGATTTGTGGGTATTCAGCTTATCCCCGAATTATTGATTTTGCCAAATTCCGCAGTATTGCCTCGGAAATTGGTGCTTACTTGTTGGCGGATATTGCTCATATTGCCGGTTTAGTCGCTTCCGGGCTTCATCCCAACCCGATTCCTTATTGTGATGTGGTAACTACAACTACCCACAAAACTTTACGCGGTCCTAGGGGTGGTTTAATTTTAACTCGCGACGCTGAGATGGGTAAAAAGTTTGATAAGTCTGTTTTTCCCGGTACTCAAGGAGGACCATTAGAACACGTTATTGCTGCTAAAGCAGTAGCATTTGGGGAAGCTCTCAAGCCAGAATTTAAGGATTATTCGGCTGCTGTAATTGAAAATGCCCGTGCTTTAGCCGAACAGTTACAAAATAGAGACTTGAAGATTGTCTCTAACGGTACAGAGAACCATCTCATGCTCGTAGATTTACGGTGTATTGGCATGACGGGTAAGACGGCAGACCAATTAGTTAGCGGTGTGAATATCACTGCAAATAAAAATACAGTTCCCTTTGATCCAGAATCACCCTTTGTCACCAGTGGTTTGAGATTGGGTACGCCTGCAATGACAACGCGAGGAATGGGAGTAGCGGAATTTACTGAGATTGGTAATATAATTGCCGACCGTTTGTTAAATCCTGATTCTCAAGAGGTTGCTGAAGATTGTTTACGAAGGGTTGCTAGTTTATGCCAAAGTTTCCCTTTGTATGAACATCTTACAGTTCCCGTACCGGCTTTGGCATAATAGTAAGCTGATACGCAGTTAAATTGTATAAAGCGTTAGCGCAGCGTGTCCGTAGGACATAAATATGAATTTATTGTAGTGCGGGCAAGCCTGCCCGCTTTGTCTATCTAATTTAGGCGCTTAACAGCTTATAGATACAAAATTCATCACTAGTGGTCCTTTGCATTAAATTAACCCATCAGAACTAATGCAATCGACCACTAGTGGTCCTTTTCATTAAATTTGACGGATTCGTTTTCTCCCAAACCTAGAGAGACGTTATGTATAACGTCTCTACAGCCCATCATAATTAATGAAATAGACTACTAGTAGTCCTTTGGATTAAGTTTGACGGATTCGTTTTCTCCCAAACCTAGAGAGACGTTATGTATAACGTCTGTGCAGCCCATCATAATTAATGAAATAGACTACTAGTATTTCAAGATGAACGAAATAGCACCCTTCCCGGAAGGGTTTCATCGTTGATTTTGGCATAAACTCGCAGACAAGCGGAAACTTCTCCGGGTATACCACCGATATCTATTTGTAAATCGTCTTTGGAGAAGGGGTAAACATCAGCGTAAGTTCCCCATAAAGGACGAATCTGAACTTGATATCCGGCTTGACGCGCTTGCTGTACTGCTACTTCTAAGGTGTGACGGGCTTCTTGTTGTAGTTTTC
>JBHJOU010000760.1:0-7204 GCA_050329355.1 Rivularia sp. (in: cyanobacteria) | reverse complement strand
TACCTCGTCATTTGGAAGGTAGACCACAGCGTTTTAGTGGTATTGAAGTAGTAGGAGGAAATTTGGATGAAGTGATGCTCAAGCAAACTTTATCTGATTGTTTTTTATCAGATTTATTAGTTAAGCAGTTCCAGCAACAAGTTAAACAAATGTTATTAGAAGGTATGGAAGTATGAGAATAGCTGTTATTTCATGTATTCACGGTAATATTGCCGCTTTGGATGCTGTTTTATTAGATATAGAGCAACATTTTGCCGAAAAAATCTTTTGTTTAGGGGATTTAGTCGGATATGGACCTTATCCTAATGAAGTAGTGGAAAAAATTCGCTCTTTGGAAATTCCTACCTGTGGTGGTTGTTGGGATGAAGATGTGGTTGAAGGCTTGAATGCTTGTGATTGTAGTTATCCTTCATTATTAGCAGAAAAACGCGGTATTATCGCTCATGAATGGACTAATAAGCAAATAACACCAGAAAATCGTGATTTTTTAGCTCAATTACCTCATATTCTTCAAGAAGATAATTTGGCTTTTGTTCATGGTAGTCCCCACAGCAACCATGAATATTTATTACCAGAACTCGATGCATTTGTGGCGTTAGAACGAGTAATTTCATCAGGTGCAGATGTGCTTTTTTGCGGTCATACTCATGCACCTTATTTCCGTAATTTAGATTCTGGTCAGTTAAAAGTTCGAGTGGAAAGCAAAAATTTATCTGAAGAAAAGAGCTTTATAGCAGGCTTGAAAAAGATTATTAATGCAGGTTCAGTGGGAGAACCAAGGCATGGGCGACCTAATGCAACTTATGTAATTTATGACACTAATAGTCAAGAAGTGATGTTACGAGAAGTTGCTTACGATTACCAAAAAACCTGTGCAGCAATTATTGAAAAAGGATTACCAGCTATCTTTGCTTGGCGTTTATCACGTGGTATAGAATTTGCAGAACGTGCAGATGATCCAACTCATGTTTGTACTCGGTGATGGGGAGGCAAGGGGACAAGGGGATGGGGAGATGGGGAGACAAGGAGACAAGGAGACAAGGAGATGGGGAGATGGGGAGATGGGGAGACAAGGGGATGGGGAGACAAGGAGATGGGGAGATGGGGAGACAAGGAGACAAGGAGATGGGGAGACAAGGGGAGATGGGGAGATATTAACTGTCAACTGTCAACTAACTCTTTAATCCAAAATCTAAAATCTAAAATCCAAAATTACGATGATGAAGTGGGCAATTTTAAGCGGTATTGAAGGTAATTTGACGGCTTATGAAGCGGTGATGACGGATATTAAACGTCAAAGTCGTTATATCGAGGCTTTATATATTCTAGGGGATGTGGTTGGACCTACTCCGGAATCTGAGAAGCTTGTAGAACTTTTACATAATTCACATAATTCTGAGTCTGGGTTATCACCATTGGTTTGTAAGGGATGGTGGGAGGAACAATGTTTAATATTACATGGTTTAACTGGGAGTTCGGAACCTACTGATTTATTGCAAAAATATGGTGGTGAGACCGTAAAATTACTATGGGATAATGTCTCTCGTAATACTGTGGAGTGGATAAGAAATCTCGATTTTGGCTTTTTTGAGTTGGATGCTTTACTAATTCACGGGACAACTGTATCTATAGATGAAGCATTAACCCCGGAAACTTCTCCAGTTATAATTTTAGACCGAGTAGCACGGATGCAAGCTAATATTTTATTTTGCGGTCGTTCTGGTCTAACTTTTCAATATAATTTAGAAGCTGGTTCAATTAACACGGGAATAACTACTCTTGATAGTCAAGTACCTAATCAGACTATCAATGTAACTCCCCGGATGGTGGTAGGTGTCGGTAATGTGGGGAGAAAGCCAGGAGAAGCAACTTATACTCTTTACAATCCTAATAATAATCAAGTGGAATTCAAGACTGTTTACTATGGAGTAAGTAAAGGTTTTGGGATGAAAAAAACAACTGCTAATTCTAATTAAACGTGAGTTCGACGATATTACAGAAGTCGGGTTTTTATTAAGTAAGTCGGCAGAAAAAAAACAGAACTATATAACGGTTAGGTAAACTACCCTTAAACTCTTATTCCCACTGCCGACTGCCGACTGCCGACTGCCTTGCCCTAATTACAATTTTCAACGCCAACCTACTTAGTGTGAAAGTGGGTGTTACAGATATTTATCGTAAAAACCCGACTTCTACAGTCAACAGTTAACATTTAAATAACAATGACAATCAGGCTTTTCAATTAAGGACTCCATCAAAGTGTTAAGCGCGACTGCGGCTAATAAACCACCGCCAATAGTGCCAACAGTGGTAATATAATCCAAGGAAGAAGACATTAACCGACGTTTGGCGGCTGGAGCATGACTAAAACCAATGGGCATTCCGATAATTAATGATGGTTGTAACTGCTCTTGTTGGATGAGTTTCAATGCAGATATTAATACTGATGGTGCGTAACCGATAATTAAAATACAACCAGGAGTTAACTTTTGCAAACCCTCACGCCATTTTTCATGTTGCCAAAATTTGTTTTCGGCTTCCGAAGCACTGTAAATATGAGGGTCATCCATCAAAATATTGACTTTTACACCTAGATGTGCAATACGGGTATGATCGAGAGCTGCGAAAACTGGGGGAACATCTACGACTATTTCACAGTTATTTTGTAGAGCATTTCTGGCTTCTGCGATCGCACTTTCACTCAAGCGGATAAAGTCTACTAAACTCACATCACCACAAGCTAATACCAGTTTTCCAAGTAAATCTCTTTCGATTTCGTTTTTATTCGATAAGTCGGGTAATAACTGTTGTAATGATTCGTCAAAGTCTTCTGGATGAGCATCACAAGCTGCATCTAAACCGTACCACAGTTGTTCTAATTTATGATTACCCAAAGTTGATTCTATTTCTATTTGTCGTAATTCGGCGAGTGCTTCTGCTTGGATATGTTGACAATGTTGATCTCTACCCAATAAACTTTCTAAAGCAGAGGCTGTTTTTCGCAGTCGTGATAGTTGTTCGATTATAGATTGATATTGTTGTTGTAGTTGAGTAGTTAAGCTTTCAAAATTGTTTGATTCGGGATGATTTGTTAATAATTTTTGAATATGGTCTAGTTGAAAACCCTGAGATTTTAATGCGACGATTTTTCGCAAATGTTGTACGGTTTTATCTGTGTAAAGGCGATAATTACCTTCAGAACGTTTAGGTTCTGGTAATAAACCTAGTTTGTGATAATGTCTCACCATCCTCGGTGTCAAACCACCACCAACTTCTTGAGTTAGTTGTTTGATTGTTAGTTCTTTGTTTTTCATTTTTTAAGAAAGGGAACAGTTAACAATTTTCGTGGGGGAGTAAGAAGTCGGGTTTTGACGATAAATATCCGTAACACCACAACATACTCATAAAAACCCGACTTCTATGATTATCTCGTCGCAGGCAAGAAGTTGGGTTTTGACGATAAATATCCGTAACCCCACAAAACACTCATAAAAAGCCGACTTCTATGATTATGGCTTCAATCCAAAATATAAAATCTAAAATTGACTTGACATTGACATTAATGTCAAGGTTTAGAGTGGAAATCAAAGTTATTTTTTGATTTCCCGGTATGACTAGTTATTCGTTGAGAAAAACTGATTTTAGAAAATTAATATCAGAACATCCAGATGCTGTAGCAGCAATTATTTGTGCTGTACTCTTAATCTTGGGTTGGTTGTGTTTGCTGTTTAGTTGGATTGGATTGGCTTTACTGATTCTGAGTGCAGCTTATGTAATCGGAGGTTACGAAAGTGCTAAGGAAGGATTGACTACTCTATTTAAAGAAAAAGAATTCGATGTCGATCTATTGATGATAGTAGCAGCTTTGGGTGCAGCATTTTTAGGACTTTGGCGAGGGGAATATCATTTAATTGTTGATGGTGCGGTGTTAATTCTGATTTTCGCTATCAGTGGTGCATTGGAAGGCTATGCTATGCAAAGGACAAACAATGCTATCAGCAGTTTAATGGGATTGACTCCCGATACTGCTAGGGTAATATTACATGGTGAAGAAAAACAGGTTGCTATTGATAAATTAGTTATAGATGACAAATTATTAGTTAAACCGGGAGAATTAATTCCTACTGATGCTTTAATTATCGAAGGTGCGAGCAATCTTAATGAAGCTTCGATCTCCGGAGAGTCGCTACCTGTGGAAAAAACTGTAGGGGATGAAGTCTTTGCTGGAACAATTAATGGTACAGGAGCGTTGATTATCAGAGTTGATCAACCACCGGAAAGTAGTTTGATTCAAAGGGTAATTCGTTTAGTACAGCAAGCTCAAACCGAAGCACCACCATCTCAAATATTTGTGGAAAATTTAGAACGCAATTACGCCAAGGTAATTGTAGTATGCGGTATTTTATTAGCTATTTTGCCACCATTTATTTTTAATTGGGACTGGGAAACGACTATTTATAAAGCTTTAATTTTTCTCGTAGTAGCTTCTCCCTGTGCCTTAATGGCTGCTATTATGCCTGCATTATTATCGGGGATTGCCAATGGAGCGCGGGGTGGTATCTTATTTAAAGGTGGAGCAGTTTTAGAATTGGTTGGTAAAGTTAAGGCGATCGCCTTTGATAAAACTGGAACTCTCACCACCGGAGAACCCCAAGTTATGGAAGTTATCACTGTTGATGGGGAAGATGTAAATCAAGTTCTCTCGGTTGCTGCTGCTGTGGAAGTTTATTCCGAGCATCCCATTGGTAAAGCAATTGTCAAAGCTGCTAAGGATAAAAACCTTACCTTAACATCTGCTAATAATGTAGTTTCTCATACAGGTTTTGGCATTAGCGGTAATTTAGAGACACAGACACAGATAAAAGTTGGTAATGCTAATTTTATTCAATCAGATTCTCAGTTACCACCGGATTTAGTCGCAATTAGCAAAAATTTAGAAACACAAGGTAAAACAATCGTTTGGGTTACCAATAACCAGAAAATATTAGGAATTATCGCCGTTGCAGATACAATTCGTCCTGAAGCTATAAAAACAATACAGCACTTAAAAAAACTCGGTATTCAAAACATAATTATTTTGAGTGGCGATCGCCAACTGACAACTAACTACATTGCCCAACAGTTAGGCATTTCCGAAGTTTATGCCGAATTACTCCCCGAAGATAAAGTAACTGTAATTCGTCGTTTAAAAAGGCAATATCAAACAGTTGCAATGGTCGGTGATGGTATAAATGATGCTCCGGCTCTAGCAACGGCATCCGTGGGAATAGCCATGGGAACTACAGGTAGCGATATCGCCTTAGAAACAGCAGATATCGTATTAATGGCAGATCGTTTGGAAAAATTAATTGTCGCAATTACTCTCGGTCGTCGTGCTATCATAGTCATCAAACAAAACATTGTTTTTGCTCTGTGTAGCATTGGTTTACTATTAATTGCTAATTTTACAACTGGTATCAATCTTCCTCTAGGAGTAATTGGACATGAAGGTTCTACAGTATTAGTAACCTTGAGCGGTTTACGGTTATTAAGAAACACCAAAGTTGAATTTTGACTGATAGAATTTGTTTCCGAAATCATCACTACCATTGAGTATACAAATACTTGACTCAATTAACTAATTTAACTAGCATGAGTCTATTCTTGTTTAAGTATATTCACTACGTAAAATGAATAAATCAGTTACCGCTTTTACCCTATTATTGCTGACAAGTTTCATGGCGATTGCGCCCACCGTTGCACAAGCTGGAACTTATAAAGGAAAGTGCTTCAACCAACTTGAACGAGACATGGATAGCTGTAATGTAACTATTGATAATAACAATATTCGTGTAACAATGAGTTCGGATAGCAATCAAACAGCTAATCAAGTAATTCCAGCAAGCTCTATTAAAAAAGTTGAACGAAGCAAATCTGCAAAACGTCTGGGCAAAACTGCTATTTGGACTACTCTTGCATTTGGCCCTTTAGGTTTGTTACCATTAGCCTTCAAAAAGAAGCAGATGACATATGTTGTTGAGTACAATGATGGTAGTCAAGCAAAGGGAGCTGTTTTTACTATTCAGCGTAGTCAAGCACCGTTAGCTGATATTGACTTTAATAATCTTGGTAAAAAAGTTGTAGATTTAGACGCGATACAAGAATAATTTATAGTTTGTGGTTTGTAGTTTGTAGGTTGGGTGGAACATTGTGAAACCCAACATCACCATATCAAGTAAAACGAATAATCGATCGCAATACTTGATCAGATATATCCCGACTAAGCAACAGACTTAATTCATACAGCATTATAAGTAGTTAGGCTTGGATTATTTACATAATTACTTGTGAGTTATATAAGCCCTGACTCTTCCCTTTTCCCTTTTCCCAACGAAATGTTTAATTTATTTAGCTTTTAGTTGAATTCAAGATTCTACAATACTATATGTAGCTATATAAATTTTGTTGATAATTCGTTGTAAAAGTGCTTCATTTAAAGAAAAACCTACTACTTCTAAACCACTAAAACATTTTGGTTCACCATGTAAATAAGGCACCAAATCTAAATTTAAAAAATCGATGCATTCTGTACCATTAACAAAATCAGCATAAATTATATTGCCATCTTCTAAATGAAAAATTCCTTTAGCACGCAGAACTTTTCCATAAGCATTACCAATAATTTTATTCCACAATTTATTGAACTTCTCTCCACAAATAATCTTACCAGTAGTTGATATCCGCAATGTCTCCATTTCCCAACTAGAAGCTGTGATTGCTGCTCCCGTAAGTACTTCTTTCGCCCAAGAATGCCATTTACACTGCTTATATCCTGGCGGTAAAATTGCCACCGGATAATAAGGTAAATCATTTAAAAGCTCATCAACATAACTTAATCCCAAATTATTACCCAATTCAATATAGGCTCTATCTGCTGACTCTAATTCGTTGAGAAAAGCAGCTTTCTGATGATCACAAAAAACATTAACCATAGGAAAGTCAATACTAATTCTTTTTTGGTCTATTTGAACTTTTCCTGTACCAGCTTTTAAATATAGTATCTTTTTATAATACTGAGGAACAGCTTTTATTAAACAAGCTATTTGTTGATAAATCCAAGAAGTTTTACCACAACCAACATAACCACCAACCACAATTATTTTATCTTTGTCCATTCTATATTTATTACTTGAGTTTATTAGTTGAATTTTTATTGTTTCTCAAC
>JBHJOU010000143.1:0-2871 GCA_050329355.1 Rivularia sp. (in: cyanobacteria) | reverse complement strand
TGAAATCGTTTTTTGGCGGATATATGAACTGCATCTTTTTTATTGGCAAGAGCTAACCAAAAGCCTGTATCAACTATGATCATATTTTTGGTTAAGTTCACAGTCTAAGTAGTTTTTATGGTTTTTTGAGAGGTCTGTTTCAGCTTCTATGCAACCGATAAAGTCTGACCAGTCTTGCGAGGAGTTTTCTGAAGATTCGTGTTGATTCAAAAGGTAGCGTTTTTTCAGGACTTCTACGAGTTCCACTATGATTTGTTGTGCATCGGGAGGAAGAGAGGCAATATCTTGTTGAATTGTATCTAAATTCATAATCTCATCAAAACTCCTGGGTCTGAAACCCCGTCTTTGAAAGACGGCTTTTTTAAATACTGGTTTTTAAATGGATACAATCCCAAGAACCAGCAAACTTGTTTAAGTCCCTTCGCCCAACACAACCAAGATGTCCTGTCTAACAGCATCTAACCAATTAGATTTACAGATAGTCCGAACTAGGGAAGCTACAGCGCGTGTTTGCCGAGTTCTGTCTCAATGGGCTATTCACCGCTTACGTTGTCCGAATTGGTTCGGTCAATCCCCGCACTTTTAGGGCGGGGTTAGTGAACTTGCTGTTTCCCTGATTATAGTTTAGCGAAAAAGCGTATCGCACAAATAATAAGCATCAAAAAGGTGCATTAACATTAATGAAATGTAATGCCCGTTACAAGATTAGCGATCGCTCTCTCATTTTAACCTAGCGATGCCTACGGCGATCATAGTTAATCGCAATTAAGGAAAGTACAAGGCAAATAGTTAAGTATAATTTTTTTCTTTTTGTTGAAATATAAACCCCGTTTTTTCTCAATAAAAATACGTAATTAACAGTATAAACTATTAAATAGTTACAGGTTAGTTTGAGTATAGAAGTATTGACTTATTTGTTTGGATATTGAGCGATCGCTTTTCTCAAAGATGTTTAACGGTGAAATTATTGAGTTTTTAGCAGAAATACATGGTACGATCAGATAAGTTGGCAAAAATGCACTCGCCACCGATGAATTACAGAAACCATATCACAATCGAACCCAATAAACGCGGTGGTAAGCCTTGTGTACGTGGCTTGCGAATTACAGTTTATGAGGTGCTTGAATACCTAGCTTCCGAGATGACCGAAGCAGAAATTCTTGATGATTTTCCCGATCTAACACGAGAAGATTTAAAAGCTTGTATTGCTTATGCGGCTGACCGTGAACGTCGGCTGATGATTTCGACTTTATCCGCATGAAATTACTGTTTGATGAAAACTTATCCCCTAAATTATCCACCCGTTTGAGCGATCTTTTTCCAGGCTCACTTCATGTTCGGGATGTAGGCATGAAAGCAACAATAGACCCGATAGTTTGGAATTATGCAAAAGATAATGATTTGATGATTGTCTCGAAAGATGCTGATATGCACGATCTGAGTTTAGTGTTTGGGAATCCCCCAAAAGTTATCTGGCTTAGACTTGGAAACTGTTCTACCTTACAAGTTGAAAATTTACTGCGTCAGGAATTCAGCACGATCAAATTATTTTATGAAGATGAAAATTCATCATTGCTTGCCCTCTCATCATCGCACTAAAAAATTGGAACTGCGTTCAAGCCAGTAATAAGGTGCGCTACATTCCATTAACACACCCATCACCCAAGTAGCGATCGCAAATTAATTATACTCAATCTGCTAAATTTGTTGAAAAATTTTCCCATATCATCAGTTGGGTTACGCTTTGCTACAGTAAATTTATAGTCAAACGAAAAAACGATTATGTCTTCCCGAACAGTACACGAAGCCCAAAATAATTTACAAAAGTTAATTGACCAAGCAGCAGAGGAGGGTAAACCGATTATTATTGAAGGCGATCGCGGTAATGCGATACTGCTGGCAGAAAAAGACTGGTCTGCAATTCAGGAAACGCTTTATTTATTATCCATCCCAGGAATGCGAGAATCCATAAAATCCGGCTTGGCTACTCCAATTGAAGATTGTGATGGGGATTTGGATTGGTAAATGGAAGAAGAAACAGTTTGGCAACTACTTTACACAAAGCAAGCAAAAAAAGACGCAAAAAAGTTAGCTTCTAGTAACTTAAAAGATAAAGCAGAAGAATTACTCGCTATTCTTGCAGAAAAGCCTTTTCAAAATCCTCCTCCCTATGAAAAATTAGTTGGCGATTTAGAAGGGGCTTATTCTCGGAGGATAAATCTCCAACATCGATTGGTTTATGAGATTATTGAATCTGAAAAAATAGTTAAGGTATACTGCAAACGGGTAAAATATGAACTTATGTCATACTGAGCGTAACGTAGTGCAGCGAAGTATCTCGGAGATTCTAAGCCCTTCGGGCATACTACGTGAACGCTTAGCTCAGAATGACAGTTTTAAACCGTTTTTAGTATAATTAGGATGTGGACGCATTACGAGTAAGTTTTCAAAACTTGCAATGCTGGTGTTTTTAAATGGGGAAAATCTTCAATAAATTTTTGCATTATACAATGAACGCTGCACGTCGGCTTAGGAAATGGATACGTCATGTATTCTGCAATTAACTCAGCTCCGAAGGCGCTTCAATTTTTTCAACGCGATCGCACTACGTCATAAAAATTCATGAAAGAGGTTATCGAACGGTTCTGTATTTTTCCAGCGATAGGTGTTGAAATCTCGATAATCAACCGATAAAATTTGGCCATGACCTAATTCTTCTGCGAGGATAACGAGAGAGGAATCGGCTAAATCTTGAAATCGTTTTTTGGCGGATATATGAACTGCATCTTTTTTATTGGCAAGAGCTAACCAAAAGCCTGTATCAACTATGATCATATTTTTGGTTAAGTTCACAGTCTAAGTAGTTTTTAT
>JBHJOU010000115.1:0-9719 GCA_050329355.1 Rivularia sp. (in: cyanobacteria) | reverse complement strand
AAAAATATCACGAATTAGCGAAAATTGCTAAAGACTGTGCGGCTGGTGCGGTGTTAGTTTCAGCGTTGGTGGCGGTATTAGTAGCTGCTATGCTTATATTGCCTCCTTTGCTCGAATTGGTTCTATTGTCTACTTCTATAAACCCGAAATAGTAATAGCCAAAACAATCGAACAAAGTTGGCATAGCCAGATAAAACAGAGGATTTGAATCGCTGTGCTGATAGTCATAGATAATTACGACAGCTTTACCTATAATTTGGTGCAGTATTTAGGAGAATTAGCTGTAGATTTTCCTGTCGCAGACCAAATTCAGGTGTTTCGTAATGATAAGATTACTTTGGATGAAGTTAAGGCGTTAAAGCCCGATGGTATAGTTATTTCTCCGGGTCCCGGAAGACCGGAAGATGCTGGAATTTCTTTAAAATTAATTGAAGAATTAGCACCCAATTACCCAATTTTGGGTGTATGTTTAGGACATCAAAGTATAGGTCAAGTATTTGGCGGTAAAATTGTTTCTGCACCAGAATTGATGCATGGAAAAACTTCTCAAGTTTCTCATCGGGGTGTAGGAGTTTTTCGGGGCTTAGATAATCCCATGACCGCAACCAGGTATCATAGTTTAATCATCGAGCGAGATACGATTCCGGATGTATTAGAAATCACCGCCTGGATTGAAGATGGGACAATTATGGGAGTGCAACACAGGAACTTTCCTCACGTAGAAGGTGTCCAATTTCATCCAGAGAGTATCCTGACTAATTCGGGAAAGCAATTGCTGCGAAACTTTCTAGAAAAATTACCTTTGAGAGAGTAAATGAAACGACGACAGTTGATGGGCTACGCTGGCGCGGGGTTAGCAGGTGCGTTGTTTGCTAACTTGAGTTCTGGATTGCGGGTTAATGCCCAATCTGGTGGTTCGCTATCAATTCAGTGGTTGGGTCATACGAGCTTTTTGTTTTCGGGTAGCGGTACGAAAATTTTAGTAAATCCTTTTCGTACTGTAGGTTGTACTGCTGGCTATCGTCCACCCAATATTGCGGCAGATTTGGTACTAATTAGCAGTCAGCTGTTGGATGAAGGTGCGGTGGAAGGCTTACCTGGAAAACCGAAGTTGATGTATCAGCCGGGGGTTTACGAGCTTAAGGGAATTAAATTCCAAGGGATTGCGATCGATCACGATCGCGTTGGTGGAAAACGCTTTGGCATAAATACGGCTTGGCAATGGAATCAAGCAGGAATTAATATTTTGCATTTAGGAGGTGCTGCTGCACCTATTTCTTTAGAGCAAAAAATTCTCATGGGCCGTCCTGATGTGCTGTTAGTGCCTGTTGGTGGTAGCGATAAAGCTTATAATGCCCAAGAAGCCAGACAAGCAATTCAAGTTCTAAATCCCAAGTTAGTTATTCCTACTCATTATCGTACCCAAGCTGCCGCTCAAAATAATTGTGATATTGCACCATTAGATGATTTTCTTACGGTAATGAACGGTATGGAGGTACGTCGTAGTAATAGCGATACGATTAGTATGACTCCTAGGGATTTACCACAAAATAGTGCAATTCAGGTATTTAGTTACAAATTTTAAAACAAATTTATAGATTGATAATTTTTGTGAAGCAGGCTTTCGGGTCTGCTTTTTATCAATAATCATTAGAAGTCGGGTTTTTATGTTAAATGTCTCTCACAAACGACAATCATCGTAAAAACCCGACGAATCACCTCAACTAAAACCGCAAGGAGTCCCACACCGTAATATGCAGATTCGGTGTCGGGAGGAATTGCAATCTCAAAGAGCGGCAACGCATAATCTCGTACTCCGCTTGATTAATTGCACTTTGGATGGGCTGAATTGCCCCAACCTGTGCCAATTGTGGTCATAGACTGAAACATTCTTGGTTTTAGTTGTTTGGGTGTAACCACCAATCCAACCAACATAAATCACTCCTGCTTTTTCGGCTTTTACCAAGTCACCAGAGCGTAAACCGAATGGGGTGACTGTTCCACCTTTACGTTTTCTATTGCCTGGAATATCTTTAACTGGGTTCTCCAAATGAAGCTGACGACGGAATAGATTTGGACGCGCAATTATGCGGAATGGTGCAGGTGTAATAGTAACTTCTCCTACCCAGCGATGCCCCCGACTATTAGCAGTGTGGAACTTCTCGAACCGCATGAAATTACTCGATGCCAAGGAAATTCCATCATGGGCATGAGTTTCTGGAGTTTGTTTTGATTTGTCTTTCTTGTCTTTGGATAACCCTAATTGCTGTCTGAGCATTGAAGTCTGCCACCCTTCCTGTTTATTTGTTGGCGCGATTTCAGATAACCATTGCAGCATCACTTTTTGACCTACCATCACTGGACTAAAACCCTTGTTGCCTTTCGCTTTTATGTATTCGTAGGTGATTTGAGTTACAGGAAATAATTTGACTAATTCTTTGGTAATTCGTAATTCTAATTCCTTGTTAGCGCGAATACTGGGAGGCAATTTATTCTGTTTGCGGTTGTTAAACCTTTTTTGACGGTGCGCCCTTTGATTAAACGTTACTTTGCGATTTATCCTTCTACCTCGTCTAGCACGTCTTAATAATCGTCTACCATCCATCTTTTTGGTGACATCTGAAAATGGCAATATTAGATGTGCCATAAATAATGTGAATTGGGCAGATTGGACACCAACGCCAGTAAATTTTTTACCAGGATCTAATCCCAAAGCTATTGGTTGAGTGTCGTAACCAGACGGTTCCACTAATAGCTGAATGCAAAAAATCTTGAGGTCGTTGTGTACAATAAGAGCTTTACCTTCCTTAAGCCAACGTCTAGCACGGCTAGGTTTTGTCGGCATAAGTGGCTTACCGTTTTTGTCTAATGTCGGGACACGAATCATAGAGATAATCCTTTCGTGTAAGTTGTAAGTCCCTTAGCCCACTATTACCAAAATGTCCTTTCTGGAGGCTTTTAGGCGGTGTGGATTTTCCTCCCGCATTATTGCCGTCAAGCACTACTAATCAGGTAGTTTGTAGTTATTCCGAGTTAGGGAAACGCTCGGAGATACGTATCAGGTAAGAGCTACTGGGCTAGTCATCTTTTGCTTTGAAAGCTGATTCTTTCAAGCCCACACTGTCCTGTACTCAGTCAGTGTGGGTAGTTGACTTAAATCATCATCCTGATTGTAGAACCATTCTGGGTTTTATTGACCTCAATCCGGGCGGCGAAGGCTTCTTTTAAATGGGGCATATGAGTTACGGTGAGGATGCAGGCAAAATCGGGGGCGATCGCGTTAATTGCTGCAATTAATCTGTCACACCCTTCACTGTCTTGAGTCCCAAATCCTTCATCAACTATCAGTAATTGTAAGGCTGCTCCGGCTCGCTGTGCTAGTAATTTAGCTAATGCTAAACGAATTGCAAAGTTGATTCTAAAAGCTTCTCCACCTGAATAAGTTTCGTATGCTCGTGTACCTCTAGCATCGGCAATGACAATATCTAAGGTGTCTATTAATTTGGCATTTTTCTTCTTAGCTTTACTTCCTTTACCCGCTCTTTGGGTAACAAATTGTACGTGTAATTGATTAGCACTCAATCGGGAAAGTAGTTTATTTGTTTCAGCTTCTAGCTGCGGTAAAACATTTTCAATCATCAGTGCTTGGATACCATTTTTACCAAATGCCTGCGCTAATTCCTGATAAACCCGCTGTTGAGCGCGGACTACTTTTAGCTGCTGCTGCTGTTCGGTGTACTGAATTTTCAAGTTATCCAAATACTGAGACTGCTGCTGTAAACGTCCCAAATGACCAATTTTATCATCGAGTTGACGACGACGGTTGGCTAATTGCTGCTCTAAATTTTGAATTTGAGTAGTAGGGTTAGCAGTTTGTTCTAATTGTGCAACAATGCTGTCAATTTGAGCAGCCAACTTTTGTTTTTCGCTTAACCTGGCACTTATCGCTTCCTGCAAAGATTGCGATCGCAGTTTGATTTCGGGATATTGCTGCTGAGCGCTGAGCAGTTGCTGATAACGTAAATGCCAAGACTGGGCTTGTCTTAAATCAATACGGATTTGGTGATGACGTTGGTTGTCATAACCCATTTGGGCAATTTTACGTTCTAAATCCTTGATTTCTCTAGCAATTTGGGAATCAACTTGTTCTATCTTAATTTGATTTTCTAATTGACCAATTAATTCCTGAATTTGCGGTTTTCTGGCTGCTAATTGGGCTTGTCGCTTGCGTGCATCTTTAATTTGTCCTTGTTTAATTTCTGCCCATCGCCATTTTTCAACTGCACTACGAGCCAGAGCGTGATTTTGTTCGTTGTAATCGAGTTGTTGCAAATACTCTTCTAATTCCTGCAATTCGCGTTGCTTTTGGGGTGCATAATCACCTAAATGTAAAGTTGTTTCTAATCTGTGTTTTTCATCAGCGATTTGCTGTATCTGCCGATCAACTTCGCTGGTTGCTTGCAATTGTGCGGCTAATTCTCCCTTTTGTTCCCGTAAAGCTTCATAAGGTGACAATTTACTGTTAACATTGCGATATTCCTGCCTGAGAACCTGAATTTCTCGCTCTGACACTGCCATTTGGTCGCGGAATACCCATAATTGTCCTTGCGTATCCTTGAATTCAACCTTGGTTTTATCTACAACTCGATTCCAATGATGCTCGTCTAAAGGACGCTCACATAAAGGACAAATAGCATCGGGGTTTTGTAACATTTGCAACTTTTGCTCCAATTCCCCCAAAAGGCTTTCATATTGGCGCTGTTGAGCCTGCAACCGCTCCATAAAATGCCGTCTTTCCTGTCCTTTTTCTTGTACTCTTTGCAGATAAATCTTATCTTTATCTAACTGTTCAATTTTCGTCTCTACTTCCATTACCGCTTGTTGAAGTTGCGGTTGACGGCGAGATTGATTTTGTAATTGCACGAAGGTAGCTTGCAATTGTTCAATTCTGGCTACTATCCCCGCTTGGATACGATGCAATTCTGTTTGCAATTGTTGACGCTGCTGCAACAAAGGAGAAACCTGCATTTGCAAACTATCTAAACTATTTAAATCTTGACGTGCTGTTTTTAATTTTTCTAGTGCTACTTCTACATCACCCGTATTCTTAAGAGTATGATCAATCTCTTGCTCTTGTTGCTCCAAGGCTTCCAATTGTCCTTGGCTTTGTTGCAACTGTCGCTCAATTCCTTGAATATGCTTGCTCAACTGCTGTTGTTTGTGCTGACACAATTGTTGAAGCTGAGTATATTCAGCAAACAAAGCGCTCATGGCTTCTTCTTGAGATTGCAGAGTTTGGTAATTTGCGTATTCGGCTTTAATCTCTGTTTCTTGATTTAACAACCGCTCTAAAGACTCAAGCTGAATTTTTAAACTTGATTGTTCGCTTTCCAGACGCTTATTATCTTGAATGAGATTACTATATTGTTGCCGAACAAAATGCAATTGTTCTTCCCAACCTTGGCGCTGATGTTCAACAACCTGCAAACTTTGTAACTGAATATTCTCAAAAGCCTGTAGTTTTTGCAGTTCGTTGAGTTCGATTTCTAACTCAGTTTTCTGTTGAGCAATACTTTCTTGTTGTTGCAGTTGAGTTTTCTTCGATTCTAAATTACGCTCGAATTCTTCTCCCCGTGCTTTTAATTGACGGGATAATTCCTTTGCTCTTTCTTCTAATTCATCATACTGATTTAACTTTAATAATTCAGCTAAAATCTCCTTACGCTCATTCGGACGTTTGAGCATAAACTCGTCAGCACGACCTTGACGTAGGTAAGCAGAATTGATAAAAGTATCATAATCGAGCTTAATGTGATTAAAAATTGTATCTTGAGTCGCCCTTAAACCCTTAGCAGTTAAAGACTTAAAACCTTCGGTTGTTTCAATTTGAAACTCCAAAGCACTGCTCGAACCTCGACGACGAGTGCGAATTACTCGATAAATTTGTCCGTTCGCTGCAAAAGTAAAATCAACTCGAACATCTGACGCTCCAGTATGAATCACATCATCTTCTGAAGTTGCTCTACTTTCACCCCAAACTACCCAAGTGATAGCTTCTAAAAGCGAAGATTTACCAGCGCCATTAGAACCACAAATACAAGCTGTATGCAATCCACTAAAATCCAAACTTGCATCTTGATAACTAAGAAAGTTTTGTAATGTAATTTGTACTGGAATCATTTAGGCTACTTGCCACAGCTACTTTTTATTAATAGCAGTACATATGCTGTTTCTGTAGTCTAACTATGTAAAAATATTCTTTCTAGTTTTTAATCGTTCATTTTTACAAAACTTAACATTTGACCAAGTTTTTTTGTTTCCTATTAACCAAATTATTTTTTCTTTGTCACGGAAAAAGAATAAATTGAACAGTAAGCAGTAAGGAGTTAGGAGTGAGGAGTGAGGAGTGAGGAGTGAGGAGTTAGCAGTGAGGAGTTAGGAGTTAAAATTTGTTTCTCAGGAATATATAGGAATCAAATTTGATTTTTAGTTGGGAGTCTTAGAACCAAGGAAAGAGAAAGTAGAAAATAAAGATGTATGAGTCATGAGTATACTGAGTTTTCTTCTTTTCCGAGGATTGCCATCTATTAATTTTAATGAAAAAAATCAAATATTTTAGACGAGATATTTTAAATTGATGCAGCGTTTCAATGCGTCCTTGTTAAAATCCCCGCTCTTTTAATTATGAGGATTTAATTTAATGTCCCCATTCCCAATTCCCAATTCCCCATTCCCCATTCCCTGTTCCCCCCAACCCTACTCCTTACTCCCTTTTAATAAAATTAGTCTTTCTGAGGAAATTGAATTTTGTTACCTTGTTCAGTAGAAATAACTTTTCCACCTAAAGCTTCAATTTCACGGATGGCTCTTTCTTGAGTCTTTTGATCAACTCCATTACTTAAAACCATAGCCCAAGCAGAAATACTCGCGTATTTGCTGTCTCGATTGGTTTTGAGAAATTCTGCGGTTTGTGCGGAAATCGATCCGACGAACTGACTTTCTTGATCCGAATGTTCTTTAGCCCATTGAGAAGCATTTTTAAAAGATTTTCTTGCTGCTTGAGAATCACCCAAAAACAGTAACTCATCAACTCCTTTGTAACGCCATATATAGTAAGAATTTTTAGGAACCCAGGGACTAAGGGATTTTAACCCTTGATTCATAATTTTTACAGATTTTTCTGGCATCCCAGCATACATAGAACCACTAGTAGAAAGTGCCAAATAGGCATTTACAAACCGAGGGTCGCGCTTTAAAATTACCTCAAAGTATTGGGGGCTTAAACCGTAACCGGATAAAGCACGAACTTGATCATCACCAAAATATTGTAAAAAATTAAGATAAATCCAATTTGCAATTAAGTTATCATAACCAAATGTAGGGATTTTTTGAAGAAATTTCAGACGGACTTCCTCCGCATTGATTTCTCTTTCTAAAGCTTCTACTGAGGTAGTTGCTTTGTCGGATAGCAATTTTTGCATTCGCGGAAATTGTAACAAACTAACCGCAAACAAGCATAAACAGGCTACACTTGACGAGGTAATGGCTTGACGAGATAGAGCAAACATATTCTGGGATAACTAAAAGGTATTGTATTACTACCTCATAGTTCCCTGATAGTTTACAAAAGTAACAGATTCAAAAAATAAGGCTCATAGATAGTAGTTTTTTGTTTTGTCTGACTAACTCAAAACTATAGGGCAATTTGAATCATTACTTTTTTGCTCGACTGGGGGACTGCGATTGTCTAGAGACGCAAAGAAACCACAACCATTGCCGCAAAATTTGATCGGCGACTCAAGTCGAGTCATTGCTTTGTAAAAAGCTATTATGACTACTTTAGTCATATGTAGTTTTGTGGAAAATAGACAAGTGCATCCACTCACTATCTTTCCCGGATAATCAAAACGGTGAGTAGAAACATCAACGTGTGTGGCTTTGCATAAAAATAGTCTATGAATGTCAGCACATCCTTTGCTTGGAATAACTATATTGGGACAAAATCTGAAAATTTGTAATCATGGCAAGTAAGACAATTAACGTTAGGGAATATACCGTCAGAGCGCATAAGCGCGAAATTCATACAAGAGTATTTTCGTTTGTATGTAAAGAGTGCGACAAGCCTACAGATCGGGAAACTTACGGACCTCGCCCGCTTTATTGCGAAAAGTGTCGTCCACCTCAACCGTCTTATCGGAAATCCAACTCTAGGTCTAGTAAAGCTAAGCCAAGAGCAATGAAATATAAAGGAGAGGCTGAAATTAGTTGAATCAAAACGTTATGAAACCAGAGTCGCAGCCAAAAATAGAAACACCCCCACAAGCTTTACTTGAATCATTATTAGGTTTAAGGGAGTATTACGCTCGCCTAGTACAAGAGTACGAGCTTAAAGTCACTACCGCTAGAGTTCAACTTGCTCATGTAGAAGCGCTGTTGTCTAGTTCTTCGGGTCTAGTTAATAGTAAACTCTTCTCCGGACTTGAGATACTTGATGTTAAAGCAATTACGCAAACATCTTCTCATCTATCCCCAGAAGCGGTGAAATCTCAGGTTAATGGTAGTGTTACTCAGGAGAACGATTTATTTGAAGAGTATGACGAAGAGGAAGAGTCTGAGCTTGAACCGGATGAAGAATCTACCTCTTTCATCTCCCTTGAAGAGCATGGTAATCAAGAGAGTACTAATCAAGAAAGCCAGCCTTCTACTCTAAAAAAAGCTGCATCAGCCAAGGAAAAATACAATCCAAAAAGCGGCTCCGATATTGCAATGTTGCCGGAATTTCGGCATATTTCTCGCATAGAAGGCATTAAACAGCTTTTAGAAGAGAATAAAGGCAAAGTATGCCATATCGATTTCGTAGTGCGATCGCTTTATGGAGATTTAGAGTCAACTGCATTTAAAGTCGTCAAAGGTAGAGTACATTCTTCTCTTACTCATGGAAAAGAACAAATGTACTGGGATTCTGTTCCCGACGAACCTGGTTGCTATACCTTGGATTTAAATTTGGTAATACCACCCGGTAGCAAAGCTAAATCAAAAAGAGCAAGACCTAAAGTTAGTAAGCCATTGGTACCTCAGAGAACAAAAAAAATACCAATGTTGCCTCAGTACGAAGGCCAATTTTTGATTGATGCCATTTCCTCATTTTTAGAAAAAAATGTGGGGAAAATTTATTCAGTAGGTGAAATCATTGAACAAGTTTATGGAGCGCTTGATGACGAAGAAATTAAAGACATGAAGATTAGGAGCATGGTGCTGGGCGAACTTTCCCGAGGTTATCGCATCGGCAGATTTGCTAGAGTTCCCAATAAACTCGGTTATTACACTTGGGATTTAGATGCTGTGAATAGTTAAAGCAGTATCTTGATTCATGTCTATGTAATATGTATCACTCAGCAATGCTCGTCTGGTCTATAATGACGGGCATTGATTGATTTTGGAATAGGGAGTTGACAGTTGAAAGTTAATTGAGTGATTGGTAATAGTCGCGTTCCCTTTGACCTCTGACCTTTAACCTCTGACCTTTAACCTTAATAGTATGTCTGCATATGGAAATTTATTCCTCATGGACGATTATTCTATTCCCTCAGATTAATGTAATAGCATTCACGAGCAATTTGCCAATCTTCTTGAGTATGTATAACTAATACCCTTACTGCTGAATCGGTTGTCGCAATGTCTTGATCGACTGGTTTATTAGTGTTTTTACTTGCATCAAT